>JACQGG010000081.1 GCA_016199665.1 Acidobacteriota bacterium
CGCGCCTTCATGAAGTGGGTCAGTTCATCCAGTTCAAAGAAGCCGGAGGAGCGAAAGGCCATGGTTGCTGAAAAACCGAGGAGCAGCGTCGGGACGAAGAAAGTCGCAAGTCGCAAGTCGCAGGTCGGAGCCACCGGGGGCGTGTCGCCCGAATCCAAGCCGCAATCGTCAGGGAGCGGGCGGACAATGCGAGTCATCTTCCGGGCGCCGTCACGAAGTAATGGCGGGGTGGCATCTCTGGAAATCCTTTCGAGAGATCGCGGCAAGTATTGGCGGAGGGACACCGTCAGAAGATACCGTGCGGGGTCCCCCTTCCATGGCGATCGCTCCCGAAGTCGGGAACGCTCCGTCACCGGGCGACAGGGACCCGTGCAACCGAATGCTCGGCGCGCGGATCAGGAATCCGCGTGCTTGTATTTCTCGAAGTTCTTGGCGAACCGGTCGGCCAGTTCCTTTGCTTTCTGATCGAAAGCTGTTTTGTCCTTCCACGTATTGCGGGGGACCAGAACCTCCGGCGGCACATGAGGGCATTCCCTCGGAATCATCAAGTCGAAAACTGGATCCTTGTCGTAAGCCACCGTCTGCAGGTCTCCGTTGAGGGCGGCGGTGACCATGGCGCGCGTGTAGGGGAGCTTGATGCGCCGGCCTTGCCCGTAGCCTCCACCGGTCCATCCCGTGTTCAGGAGGTAGACGTTGCTCTTGTGTCGCTTGATCCGCTCGCCCAGCATCGCCGCGTAGCGCGACGGATGCAGGGGAAGGAAAGGAGCGCCGAAGCAGGTGGAAAAGGTCGCCTGGGGTTCTGTCACCCCGCGCTCTGTCCCGGCCAGCTTGCTGGTATAACCATTGAGAAAATAAAACATCGCCTGGTCGAAAGAAAGCCTGGAAACCGGCGGGAGGACCCCGGAGGCATCGGCGGCCAGGAAGAGGATCGTGGAGGGGTGACCTGCCATGCCGGGAATGCGGGCGCCGGGAATGAAGTCGACCGGATAGGCCGCCCGCGTATTCTCCGTATACCTGTCGCTCGCGTAGTCGACCTCGCGCGTTTCCCCATCCACCACTACATTTTCCAGCACCGAACCGAAGCGTATGGCTTCCCAGATTTGCGGTTCGTTTTCCCTGGCAAGGCCGATGCACTTGGCGTAGCATCCTCCTTCGAAATTGAACACGCCGTCGTCCGACCAGCCATGCTCGTCGTCTCCAATCAAATGGCGCTCCGAATCCGCCGAAAGGGTGGTCTTGCCGGTTCCAGAGAGCCCGAAAAACAGGGCAACGTCGCCCTCCTTGCCCACGTTGGCAGAGCAGTGCATGGGCATCACTCCTCGCTGCGGCATCAGGAAATTCATCACTGTGAAAATGGATTTCTTCATTTCGCCGGCGTAATGCGTGCCGCCAATCAGCACCATCCTGGCCCGCAGGTTCAGGAGGATAAAGGCTTCTGAACGCGTACCGTCGACATCCGGGTCCGCCTGCAGTCCGGGAGCGCAGATCACGGTGAAGTCAGCCCGGTGGTTTCCCAGCTCCTTCGCTGTGGGGCGGAGAAAGAGCTGATGGACGAAAAGATTCTGCCAAGGAAATTCGTTGATGAACCGCACTGCCAGGCGATAATTCGGATCGGCGCCGGCAAACCCGTCAAAGACAAAAACCGCGCGCTTCTCCAGATAGGTGAGGACCTTTCCCAGCAGTCTCTCAAAAACTTCCGGCGGGGCCGGCCGATTGACCTCTCCCCACCAGATGTCGTTTCGCGTCGTTTCCTCTTCGACGATGAACTTGTCCTTGGGAGATCGTCCCGTGTACTTGCCGGTCAGGACGCTGATGGCCCCGCGCCGGGAGAGGACGCCCTGATTGTGGCGCAGCGATTCCTCAATCAGGGTGGGCACGGACAGGTTGTAGAAAACTTTCTTGAACCTCGTCAGGTCGGTGAGCGACGAGAGGTTTGCCACGGTATCTCTGCTCATTGAATAACCTCAGTTTTCGACCCTCCCTGTTTTGGCTTACCCAGCCATAACAAGACCCAATGTTCTCACACATTCGACTCAAAAACTTCTGCTTTTTCGCGCGAATAGTCAAGGAATCACGCCGGACCGCTCGCCCGCATTTCTCACAAACGTGTAAAATGCAGGCTACGCCAGCCGGTCGCGGAACTGGCTGAATTCGTCCCGTAAACGCGGGCTGAACTCGACAGGGTAACTTTCCGGATTCTGTAGCCGCGTGACCCCTTCGGGGAGGCGCGCCATCTGGCGGCGCGTGTACTCCTGAATCTGCTTGAGCGCAGGCAGAGTGGATAGCTGCCGTCCGCCGGCGATCACTTGCTGCAGCAGTGTTTCTGCCGGCGCCGGTTCCGTGTCGATGATAATCCGGTCAGCAACATAGCGGTCGTTTTTCATGAAGCGAACCACCTGTTTTGAAAAGGGATAGGTCGCTTTGTCAGTGCTCACTTTCATGGTGGGAATCCGCTTGCCGGAGGCGATTCGCTCGGCAAGTTTGTAGACAAGATTGACGCTGGGCGCATCAGAGGAAATAACGAGGTCGGTGCCGACCCCGAAACTGTCGACCGGAAGTCCCAAGCGCGCAATTTCCTGAATCTTCTCCTCGTTTAAATCCCCGCTGGCGACGATGCGCGTCTCGACGTGTCCGGCCTCGTCCAGGATACGGCGCACCTGCGGTACCAGTTCGCAGAGGTCTCCGCTGTCCAGCCGCACTCCCGGAATCCTGGCCTTGATTTGCGCCACCAACTGCGCTGCCTGGATCGTGTCGTATGTGTCCAGCAGCATGATGGTGTGTTCGGGAAATATTTCGCGAAAAGACCGGAAGGCGTCTGCCTCCGAATCAAACTGCATCACCCAGGAATGGGCCATGGTGCCCAAAACCGGTATGCCCCATTGCTGCCCCGCCAGCACATTGGAGGTTCCCAGACAACCGCCAATGAAGGAGGCGCGCGCGGCCAGCAACCCCGCTTGAGGTCCATGAGCGCGCCGCGTGCCGAAATCGATCACCTCTCGCGATCCGGCAGCCAGCGTCAGGCGCGCTGCCTTGCTGGCGACCATGGTCTGGTAGCTCAGGATGGAAAGGAGGAAGGTCTCCAGAAGCTGTGCATCCGGAGCGGGCGCTTTCACGCGCAGAATTGGCTCCTGCGGAAAAAACGGCGTCCCTTCAGGCATCGCCCAGATATCCCCGCGAAACTCGAATTTTCCCAGATAGTCGAAGAAGGAATCGCCGGCGCCCGAGAACACCGGCAGGCCCCGCAGGTATTCAAGCTGGTCTTCCGCGAAGCGCACTCTTTGAAGGTATTCGACCGCCTGCTCCAGTCCTGCGGCAATCAGGAAAGAGCGATGCGGCGGCAGCCGGCGGCAGAAAATTTCGAAAGTGGAATCTTCCACGATGCCGTGCTTCAGATAGGCGGCCGCCATCGTCAACTCATACAGATCGATCAGCAGTCCCAGGTTGGAGGGGGTCAGGAAACCGCTGGGAGTGCCGCCGCCACGACGCGTAGACGCTAAGGAACTGCTCGCTGCCATATCTTTTCCGCGCGCTTCTCCATGCGCTCAGGACCCGAACACCCGTTTAAAGATACGGTCCACGTGGCGGAAATAGTGATCCAAATCGAAGAGTTGATCCACCTCGGCGGGTCTCAGGCAGGCGGAAATATCGGGATCTTGCTTGACCAGTTCTCGAAAATCAAGACGTTCGTCCCAGGCTTTCAGAGCATTGCGCTGCACCCAGCTATACGCCTCTTCCCGCCGGGCTCCCCTCCGCGCCAGTTCCAGGAGCAGTTGACCCGAGTAGATGCCCCCGCGCGTCAACTTCAGGTTTTCCATCATTCTCACCTCGTTGACCGTCAGGTCCGACAAGACTCGGTTGAGCTGGCGGGTCAGGAAGAGCGCCAGCATTGTAGCGTCCGGAAAGATCACCCGCTCCGCCGAGGAGTGCGAAATATCCCGTTCATGCCACAAAGGAATATTCTCCAGCGCGGTGATCAGAAAGCCACGCAGGACCCGGCTTAAACCGCTGATCTGCTCGCAGTTGACCGGATTGCGCTTATGGGGCATCGCGGAAGAGCCTTTCTGCTTCTCGCCGAACGGCTCCTGCACCTCTCCCACTTCGGTGCGCTGCAGGTGCCGGATTTCCACGGCGATCTTGTCGTAAGTCGAGCCGAGGATCGCCAGACTTGCAAGAAATTCCGCGTGCCGGTCCCGCTGCAGCGTTTGTGTGCTCACTTCGGCAAAGCCGATCCCCAGCCGCCTGCAGACATTCTCTTCCAACTCCGGGTCCAGATGCGCGAATGTTCCCACCGCGCCGGAAAGCTTTCCGCAGCAGACGGCTGCGGTTGCGGCGTCAAAGCGCCGCAGGCTGCGCCCCATCTCCGCATACCAGAGCGCGAACTTTAGACCCAGTGTGGTCGGTTCCGCATGAACGCCGTGGGTGCGGCCGATGATCGGCGTCCGCTGATAGCGGCGGGCCTGCGAGCGGAGCGTTTCCATGAGAATCCCCATCTCCCGTCGAATCAGGGCCGCCGCATCCCTAAACTGCAGCGCCTGGGCCGTGTCCACGACGTCAGTCGAAGTGAGGCCCAGATGTACGTAGCGCGAGGCGTCTCCCAGGTGCTCGGCCACTGAGGTCAGGAAAGCGATTACATCGTGCCGGACCTCCTCTTCAATCTCATGAATCCTCGCCGCCGAAAAGCGCGCCTTCTGTTTGATTTTCGCAAGCGCCTGTGACGGGATCTCTCCCCGGGTCGCGAGTTCCTCACACACGGCGATTTCCACATTCAGCCACATCTGGAACTTGTTTTCCTCGGACCAAATCCGCTCCATTTCGGGAAGCGAGTAGCGTGAGATCATCAGAAATAGAGAGATTCTGCGGGCTGGTCCTGGAAGGCCATGCGGAGCCGGGAGCCGAACAGAGACCGCCCGGACCGCGCGCGCAGCGCCTGTTCGGCGGTGAGACGCGCGATATCAGGGTGGTTATTGACCTGGCTCAGATGCGCCAGCACAATGTATTCGGCGTGTCCGTCATAACGATGGGTCAGGAATTCCGCCGTGGCCGCGTTGGAAAGGTGTCCCTGAGCGCTCATGACGCGCTGCTTGATCCCCCAGGGATAGGGGCCGACTCGAAGCATCTCGACATCATGGTTGGATTCCACAATCAGGCAATGAGCTCCGCGAAGCTGTTCGCAAACAGCCCCGGTCAGCTCCCCCAGATCGGTGACCAGCGCGATCTTGACGCCCTCCACAATTACAATGAACGCCACCGGTTCGGCCGCGTCGTGGGGCACTGCCACGGGAACGACCACAAAGTCCCGGAAGTGAACTGGCTGGCCCGCCTGCAGGGTCTCCACAGACTCCGGGCCCTTCCTCAGCCTGGCGGCGTGGGATGTTCCGGGGGTCATGAAAACCGGGAGAGGGAACTCCTTGCAGAACTGGCGCAGACCCGATATGTGATCGGTATGTTCGTGGGAGATAAAAACAGCGCCCAGGGACTGGGGTACAACGCACACCCGGCTGAGTCGCCGGAGAAGTTCTTTCTTGCTGAAGCCGATATCAAACAGCAGGCGGGTGCGCGAGGTGGAAACGAGAGCGGCATTACCGGCGCTACCGCTTCCCAGAATGTCTACAACAACGGCCATCGGCCCGAGACCTCGCGTGTTGCTGGGCGCCCAAGAGTGAGGCGAGTTCTCTGTGACAAGCCGCGGGGGATCGACAGCGCACCGCAGTCGACGCGCGCCAGCCTCCTCACCTCCTCAACGCATAAACTGATAGCACAAAAACGATGAAGTATGAAGAAGGAAGTGGGGGACGGAAGGCGGAGGATCGCTCCCCGGCTGCTGCTGCGCGTGTGCGAGGAATCGGATCGGGTCGAAAGGCGAGGGGCGCCTTCCGCCTTCTGCTGCTTTCTGCCTTCCGCGCTGCCCCCACTCACCGCCTTCCGCTATACTCCTCAGTGTCCCCATTCATAATTACGCGAAATCGACGCCGTCGCGCTTGCCACAAACGTTAGTGTAATAATGAACGGGGACACTAAGTGTGACGACACCGAAACGAACCAACCTGATCGGACTAAGCGAAGCGGAGCTGATGGAGCTTGTCCAAGAGATGGGAGAGCCCGGCTACCGCGGCCGCCAGATCTATCACTCCATTTATGCCAGGAAGATCCTTGAATTTTCGCGCATGAGCGACTTGTCGGCTTCGCTTCAGCGAGAGCTGGCCGGGAAGTTTTGCCTCGCTCTTCCCTCCCTTTGCTCGCAGCGGCGGTCGGCCGACGGCGCCGTCAAGATGCTGCTTTCTTTGGAGGATGGACAGAAAATCGAATGTGTCTATATTCCAGAGGCACGCCGCGACACACTGTGCATCTCCAGCCAGGTGGGATGCGCCGTGGGATGCACCTTTTGTGCGACCGGGACGATGGGGCTGCGGCGCAATTTGACGGCGGCAGAAATCGTGGGCCAGCCCCTTTTTGCGGCTGCCTCCGGAATGGTGCCACGCCCTGCCTTCAACATTGTGATGATGGGAATGGGTGAGCCGCTGCACAACTTTGATGCGGTGATGAAGGCAGTGCGGCTTC
Source organism: Acidobacteriota bacterium (assembly GCA_016199665.1). Lineage (GTDB taxonomy): Bacteria > Acidobacteriota > UBA6911 > JACQSX01 > JACQSX01 > JACQSX01. The sequence continues at coordinate 6,559 of JACQGG010000081.1, forward strand.
TGTCTGATCCGGCGGGCATGGCGATCTCGCATCGCAAGATCACGGTTTCCACCAGCGGAGTGGTTTCGGGCGTGAGAAAGTTGGCGCGCCAGCCAGTGGTCCCGAATCTGGCTGTTTCGCTCAACGCGTCCGACGACCGAACGCGCTCCGAGCTTATGCCCCTCAATCGGAAATGGAAAATTGAGGCACTGCTGGATGCTTGCCGGGAATTTCCGCTGGATTCACGACGCCGCATCACCTTCGAGTACGTTCTGCTCGGAGGGGTCAATGATTCTCCGGAAGATGCCCGGCGGCTGGCGCGGCTGCTGCGGGGACTGCCTGCAAAAATCAACTTGATCGCTTGGAACTTCAATCCGGATCTGGGGTTTGTAGTTCCGGAGCCGGGGCGCGTGCAGCGCTTCAAAGAGATCCTGCAGGAGAAGGGTTTTTCCACTTTTCTTCGCAAGCCGCGCGGCGCGGACATCTACGCCGCCTGTGGGCAGCTGGCCCTGCAGAGGTAGTCTCCAGGTGAAAATGGGAGAGCATCAAGTCGCGGTGCGGAGCGAGCGCAAACTTGAAGATATTGGTGGTGACGTAATCTCGGGAGTCGTCGTTTACGGGGCGCCATCCATCCGTCCGATCGTAACGGAGGACCGAGCTGTAGGCAAAGCGCGGCGTCCCGCCGCTTGAGACGAGCGTACTGGCATAAGCGGCGTAGTCTCCGAAATCTCCTTCGGTGGTCCAGTTCAAGCGAGGCAGCTCAAACAGCGTGGTGTAGTCGTTGAATGCGTTAAAAGAATTAGAATTGACCGGCTCGAGAAGCCTGGCGAGCAATAGTTCGCCCCCGCGCGCCAAGGTCCGTCCCCTCAGTTTCGCGGACGTCTGCGCGAGAAACAGGTGCATGGAGCTGTTGCTTGGGTCCGCAAGGCTGGATTTTTTGCGTAAAAGTTGCAAATGGTTCAAGAATAGACTAGTCTTCAACTAGTATGATAACCGTTGGAGCTTTTGAGGCTAAGACACACCTGCCAGCGCTGCTTGAACGGGTGGCGAACGGAGAGCGATTCACCATCACAAGGCACGGCGTTCCTGTCGCTACACTGGTTCCCGTTTCACCATCACGGACGAAGAAGCCGACGGAGCTGGTCCAGGAAATGCGAAGGCTGCGCGAAAGCAACAGGCTGAAGGGCCTGTCCATCCGCCAACTCATTGACGAAGGACGGCGTTTTTGAATCGTTTTGTTCTGGACACCTCGGTCACGATGGCTTGGTGCTTTGAAGACGAGACCAGCCGTTACAGCGAAAGGGTGCTCGAAATTCTTTCCGCCGGAGAGGCCCTGGTTCCTTCGATCTGGCCGCTTGAGGTGGTAAATGTTTTGACGTACGCAGAACGGCGAAGACGGCTGACGCGAGCCGGGACTATCAGGTTTCTCACCGTCCTGGGGCGCTTCCCCATTACGATTGACGGCGAAGGCGCTTTACGTGCATTTGAGGCGATACTGCCGATAGCCCGAGAGCGGCGAGTCACGGCCTATGACGCGGCGTATCTGGAGTTGGCGATGCGAGAAAGTCTCCCTCTGGCAACGCTTGACGTGAATCTTAAAAGGGCCGCTCAGGCTGTTGGGATCGGAATTTTGGCGCAGTCGAAAGGCGCATAACGCTTCGCAGTCACGAACTGCGACTCTTCCACTCCGCGCCGCCTTTTATGAGGGGGGATCACTTGCGAGGGGGTTCTTATGAAGAAAGCGGGTCTGTTTTGCCTGCTCTCTGTTCTGACAATTGGTTTCCCGTCTGCCGGCACTCCCGGAGGCCGTTTTTCTGCTGGCGGCTTCCACGGCGATCCCGTCTAGCGTGAGCAGCCTTGGCCCCCCTTTCAAAGGCGGAGGGAAATTGGAATTGAACCTGCGGGGCCTGTTGGCGATATTACCCAACCTCTCAGTCAAATGCCCCACCTGGAACCGCTGAAAAGCGCTGCCCTGTCTCGTCAAACGGATATTGACCTCCCGCCAATCACGAAATTGGACTTCTTAATCCGAATTGGAATCCAACTTGCCTGCGCGCTGGAAGGAACCGGGCGGCTGAAATCGGCGCTATGGTATGTCGCGACAGTGTGACGCTTTAACAGACTTGGATTGGAAATCGGTGGCTCCGGGGGCCGACCCTGACGGCTGCCTGCGGAAGGGAATGCGGATCTGGCGGAACAGCAGGGCAAGATGACTCGCCGTACGCGACATTCCCCCTGGACCGGCAGTGCCACGCCATCCCGCGGCGCGTTTCGCTCTCTGCTCAAAGCGTCCCGTTTTGTTCTCTGGTTGCTGCTCGCCGCCCAGCCAATTTCCTCTGCATTCGCTCAAGCGCCCAGTCCTGCTCCGTTCAAAGTCGGAAATCTGGTTTTTTCCGGATCACTTCGAACTCGTGTCGAATCTTGGGATTGGTTCGAGGGAAATGCCAACAGCGATTATGCGTTCCTGGGTTCGATTCTACGACTGAGCCTGGGCGAATCCACGAAAACGCGGGACTGGCAGTTTGAACTTGCGTTGCCCGTTCTGGCCGGCCTGCCAAGTGACGCCATCGCACCCGGCGCGCAGGGTCAGCTCGGTTTCGGTGCCAGTTATTTTGCCGCCAACAACCGCAATACCACTGCCGCAATGCTTTTTCCCAGGCAGGGCTTTGTGCGGTTCAAAGGACTCGGGGGTATTGCCGGGCAGTCGCTCAAGGTAGGCCGGATGGAAGTGATCGACGGCACGGAAGTGATCCCCCAAAATGCGACTCTTGCCGCCTTGAAACGGGACCGAGTTGCACACCGCATTCTTGGTAATTTTGGCTTCTCTCATGTGGGCCGCAGTTTTGACGGTGCGCAATACGTCATGGCCGCGTCGAAGCTGAACTTGACTCTTTTTGGGGGGAGGCCCACACGCGGCGTGTTCCAGGTGGACGGCTGGGGCGAAGCCAACGTCAATGTCTTTTATGGCGCGCTTACCGGGCAACTCTCGCGCCCCACGGCCGCCTCCGAATGGCGCCTGTTCGGCCTCGGCTATAACGATTACCGCGATCGGTTGGTGAAGACGGACAATCGTCCGCCGGCGGTCCGGAGCGCCGACACCGGGCAGGTCAACATCGGGAGCTTTGGAGGCCATTATCTTCAGAGTGCCGAGACCGCCGGCGGCGCCGTTGATTTTCTTCTGTGGGGGGTGATTCAAACCGGCTCCTGGGGCGCGCTGCGGCACCGCGCAGGCGCTGTGGCCGCGGAAGCCGGCTGGCAGCCAAAAGTGCTTCCCACCTGGAAACCCTGGCTCCGTGTCGGCTACAACCACGGGTCTGGAGACGGCGATCCCAACGACGGCAGGCACAAGACTTTTTTCCCAAACCTGCCGACTCCGAGAATCTACGCACGCTTCCCGCTTTCCAACATGATGAATAATCGTGATCTGTTCGGAGAGCTGATCCTCCGGCACGCTAGGCGGCTCACCATCCGTTCCGATATTCACTCACTATGGCTGGCTAACAAGAATGACCTCTGGTACTCTGGAGGCGGAGTATTTCAACCCTGGACGTTTGGCTATGCGGGACGATCTTCCGGAGGCCAGTCCGGCCTTGCGACGCTGTATGACGTCAGCGCCGATTTCGATGTCAAAGCGCACTTCGCCGTAAACGGCTACTTCGGCCATGCCGCGAGCCAATGGGTTGGACGGTTTGTCTACCCGAAAGGTGGAGGCGCAAATTTCGGTTATCTGGAACTGACCATTCGCTTTTGAGAACCGGGAGGTCATCAGGCGGTTGGTTTGGCCTTTACTCCAGGAAAGAATGCTGGCCGGGAGATTTCCTGAAATATTTTGGAGCGGCCCGGAGGGGCACAGGAAGGGGAGATCCGGCCCGGCGCCCCTTCAGGGCGCTCAGGCCGATGAAGGTGGCGTTGGTTGCGGCTACGCCGCGCGAAGGATCTCGGGTAATTCAGCATGATTTTTTCCAAGAAGTGTGAGTACGCGATTCGCGCCCTGAGCTATCTTGCCGGGGCGGGCCGGGTCTGCGATGCCCGTGAAATCAGCCGGCGCGAGAACGCGCCGTATCCTTTCATGGCAAAGGTGCTTCAGGAGCTCAGCCGCAAAGGTTTCGTCAGATCAGTCAAAGGAGTGGGCGGCGGTTTCAAGCTTGCGAATCCGCCGCATTGCGTGCGTCTGATGGACGTGTTCCTCGCCTTGGACGGGAAGCATGTGTTTGGCAAATGCCTTTACGGTTTTGCCAAATGTTCCGACGCCGCGCCCTGCCCGCTTCACGACGACTGGAAAATCCTGCAGGGAAGCATCGAGACCTACCTTACCAGCCATACCTTGGCACAGCTCAGCCAAGGGAACCCCGGTCAAGCCAGCGAAGACTAACCAAACATATTTGAAGTTTTCCGGACGAGATCGGCACGAGCTTTCAGCGGTCAGCTTTCAGCCTCTGAAAAAAGACCCGTTACAATCCGTTACAACCTGCCTCTTCGAAATGTTGAACTGCTTTTGTTTAACATTTTCGAGGTAAGAATCTAACGCGCGGCGCTGCCTTTCTGTATCTCTGTTATTATGAGGAGGGGAGGTCTTTCGAGGGGGTTGTTATGAAGAAACCGGGTCTGTTTTACCTGCTCTCTTTTCTGGTATTTGGTTTCCCATCTGCCGCCGCAGCGCTCCCGGAGGCCGTTTTTCTGCTGGCGGCTTCTACGGCGATCCCGCCCACGGTGAGCAGCCTTGAGCCGTCATCGACTGGGGCGGGTGGCCCGGCTTTTACCCTGGTTGTCAACGGCGCCAACTTCTCGGCTGCTTCGACGGTTCGTTGGAACAACCTGTCCCGGACGACCTCGCTCATCAGCAGCAATCTGCTGATTGCAACCATCCTGGCAACCGACATTACCGCTCCCGGCGCGGCCCAAGTCACAGTGGCGCAGCCGGACGGGACAATCTCCAACGCCGTCCCGTTTACCATTACCAGCGAAACCACCCTCTACTTTGCTCAGATTGCCGAAGGCAAAGTTCCGTCAGGCACCAACAAGACCGTCCTGATCGTCGTGAACCCCAATGACAAGCCTGTCAATGCGAGCCTGGACTTTTTCACCTCTCCCTCTGGAGATCCGTTCCCGGTGGATATCGGAATCGGAACTTTTACATCTTTTGACGTGACGGTTCTCCCCAAAGCCGAAGTGGTCATTACTTCGGCAGGAACCCGCGCGACAGCCGCTCCCGGATGGGCGCGAGTGAAATCAAGGGATCGCATCGGCGGTCTGGCGCTTTTTCAGTTCTTCAATAACCTGGGGGCGTTTGTCACGGAGGCAGGAGTCGCTTCCTCTCCGCTGTCGAAGAAATTTGTGATGCCGGCGGAATTTAAGGATGACTTTGAAAACGGAGTGGCATTGGTCAATCCCGCGGAACTGGCAATTGCCAGCATCACGCTGGCGCTCCGAAACCAGTCCGGCACTCTCGTTACGACGGTCAACCGCCAGCTCGGGCCAAAACAGCACCTGGCGCAGTTTCTGCGCGAGCTGTTTCCGGGCGTCGTCCCGACTGGATTTCAAGGAACGATTGAAGTCGAGAGCACCGATCCGCTGGCGGCCACCACGTTGCGCACGCTCCGAGGCCTGCAAACGTCGACGTTGCCGATCATCCTGGTGCCGGGGCAATAGGTCTTCGGGATCGCGTCCAGATGCGATCGGAGTTCCGCCTCACCGTATACTCGGCCTGGAACCCAGCAAATGTCAGTGCCCTGCAGGTTTTGTCCGCAGGGTGATCAAGACAATCTCCGGCGGGGAGAGAAACCGTAGCGGCACAAATGTCGTGCCAACTCCCCGGGTGATGAAAAGCTGAGTCTGGCCGAAAGAAAAAAGTCCGGCGGCATACCTGCGCCCCAGCCGTGTCCGGGTCGTGAGCGCTCCCACCCACGGCAGACAGACCTGTCCTCCGTGGGTGTGACCCGCCAATACCAGGTCTGCTTGGCGCACAGCGCCCCACAGCATGACGTCTGGCGAGTGTGCCAGGAGAATCTGGCAGTCTGGAAGCGCTCTGCCGCGATCGTCGCGGAAGTGCTTCAATCCGCGATCCAGCCCCGGCCCTTCCACGGGGTATGAAATCCCCACAATTCCCAGCGTAGCGTCTCCGCGCTTCAAAATTTCCCGTTCATTGCGCAGCACGCGGATTCCCAGCGATTCGAGGTCCCGCACCAGCCGGGGCGGGTCCTGGTTGCCGTTGACGGCAAACACCTGAGAGGTCCTTCCGAAGGCCGGCAGCAGTTGCAGCATCTGTTGGGTCGCGGTCTGCTCATCGACGAAGAGATCCTTGAAATCTCCAGCAATGAGCAGTACGTCGGCATCGACGCTCTGAATGCGGTCTCGAAGCTGCGCCGTGAAAGCGGAATCGGCTGTTAAATGCAGGTCCGAGAGGAGCAGAACACGGAAGCCTTCAAATTCGGAAGGGAGACGTGGCAGAGAAATTTCCTGCCGGGTGACCCCGATACGCTGCGCCTCACGGTAGGCGACAGCCACCCAGGTGACCAGAAGTAGGGCCGAAGCCAGCAGGAGCAATCTTCTTGGCATCGGAATCAAGAGTGCGTGAGAAAGATAGGAAATCTCAGCATGTTCACTTCCGCCTGAGCATAATTTAAAGGGAACCGCGCAAGACTGCAACCGCGCGAATTCTGTAATTCTGCAGCCCGAGTGGGTGGCTCTGGCGCGGCCCTGCCTGGAATCAGGTTTCCAAGATCAGGCAAGTTACTCCAAGAAGCGGCGGCGCCGGGCTATAATCATACTGGCCATGTTTTTCCACGAAGCTTTTGACCTGATTGTGATCGGCGGCGGTCACGCCGGATGCGAGGCGGCTCTCGCTTCGGCGAAGATGGGCCTGCGTACGGCCCTGGTCACGATCAATCTCGACACGATTGGCCAGATGTCATGCAATCCCGCCGTGGGAGGAATTGCCAAAGGGCATGTGGTCCGGGAACTGGATTGTCTGGGTGGGGTGATGCCGAAAGTGATCGACCAGACCGGCATCCAGTTTCGCATGCTCAACAGCAGCCGGGGTCCGGCCGTGCAGGCGCCAAGGGCTCAGGCCGACCGCGCGCTTTACCGGGGCGAAATGCGGCGGCGACTGGAACAGCAGCCGAATCTGTTCTTGAAGCAGGCGGAGGTGGTCGACTTCGTCATTCGAGGGGACAGAGTCATCGGGGTGGAGGTAATTGATGGGAGACGAGTTGGCGCCGGGGCAGTTGTTGTGACAACCGGTACGTTCCTGAACGGGTTGATTCATGTTGGAGAGCGCAAATTCTCGGCCGGTCGCTCAGGGGAAGGCGCCTCAATTCTCCTGGCTCAAGCGTTTCAACGTATTGGCTTTCCCATGGGGCGGCTCAAGACCGGAACGCCGCCGCGCATAGACGGCCGGACGGTAGACTTTGCAAAGTTTGAAATACAGCACGGAGATGTCAGGCCGACCCTGTTTAGCTACAGCAGCCGCCAGGTGATGCAGCCCCAGCTCCCCTGCTACATTGGATACACGTCGCCCAAGCTGCATGACATCATCCGTCGGAATATTGGCCGTTCTGCGATGTACAGCGGGCAGATCCAGGGTATCGGGCCCCGTTACTGTCCTTCGATTGAGGATAAGATCGTCAAGTTTGCCGACAAGGAACGGCATCAGATCTTTCTGGAACCTGAGGGCATTGGCACTCACGAGATCTACGTCAATGGCTTGTCTACCAGCATGCCAATTGACGTGCAGCTTGAAATGCTGCGCTCGATTCCTGGATTGGAACGGGTCGATATGATTCGGCCCGGCTACGCGATTGAATACGATTTCATGCAGCCGACCCATCTCTCTGCATCCTTGGAAACCAGGAAGGTCGAGAATTTGTTTCATGCGGGGCAGATCAACGGCACCACCGGCTATGAAGAAGCTGCGGGACAGGGAGCGGTGGCGGGAATCAATGCGGCGCTAAAGGTTCGGGGTGAAGAACCATTCATCTTGGACCGGTCGGAAGCTTATATTGGAATCATGGTTGACGATCTGGTCACGAAGGGAGTGGACGAACCTTACCGTCTTTTCACGTCCCGGGCGGAGTTCCGACTGCTGCTTCGAATCGACAATGCAGATAAACGTTTGATAGAAAAGGGTTTACAGTTAGGACTCATTTCGAAGGAACGCTGGGAAGCGTGCCGGGATAAGTACCGGCGAATTGAGGCGGCAACGGAATTTCTGCGAAGAACACTTTTAGGGGAAAACTCTCCCTACCGGTTGAGCCTGGGGGCTGCCGCCGGGCAGGACGTTGCTGCAGGCGTTTCTCTGGAGCAGTTACTGAAACGCCCTGAGTTTAAGATTGATCAACTGGCGGGACTGTTGCGCGACTCCGGGCACGAGCTTTCCGATGAAGAGCGGCAGGCGGCTGAGATCCAGGTCAAGTACGAAGGGTATATCCGCCAGCAGACGCAGGACGTGCAGAAGATGCAAGCCATGCAGCAGCGTCGGATCTCCGGGGACTTTGACTACGCGCGCGTTCCCGGGCTGTCGCGAGAGGTAGTTGAAAAGTTGTCTCATCTTCGGCCGGCCACTCTCGGCATGGCATCCCGGGTTTCCGGCATCACTCCCGCGGCGATTTCCATTCTCAACGTCCACCTGGAGTTGGAACGGCGTCGTCGGGCGGCGGCCAGTTGAAAGCTTTGGCATTGCGACGGTTGCTTTGAAACTCACCAAACTCAAGTTGAGCAGCCAAAAAAAAAGATCCACCAACCGGCTTTCATCCGAGGGCGGGACCCCGAAGGTGGAAGTCACTGCTGAGTGGATCAAAGCGGAAGCACGGTTGTTTCGTCTTTCCTTGAGTGACGATCACTGCGGTCAGATCCTGGCCTATCTCGGCCTGCTGAAGAAGTGGAATAGAAAAGTCAATCTAACCGGGATCCATTCGGACCAGGAGGCGGTCCGCCTGCATTTCCTGGAATCTCTTTTTACTGCAGAGCAGTTGCCAGGCGGGCGTCTCCGCGTCGTGGACATTGGATCAGGCGCCGGATTTCCGGGGCTGGCGATGAAGATCGTCCGTCCTGATCTGCGAGTGGTTTTGCTGGATTCTCGAAAAAAGAAAGTGCTCTTTCAGAAAGAAGTGATCCATCGTCTCAACATACAGCACGTGGCTGCCTACCCCCTTCGATTGCGGGAGGGGGCCTTTTTCCTTCAGCAGGCTGACGTGGTCTGCTGGCGCGGTTTGAGACTGGAAGACAATGACTTTGACTTCTTGAAATCAAACACGTCTCGCCAGTGTCTGTATCTCTGTTTTCAGGGCGCGGAAGAACGCTCGGAACGGAGACTGGTGGAGTGTCAGGTCGAGAAAGCCTCAATCCCGCAATCAGAAAGCCGCACCCTGCTGCTGGCTAGAAAGAAATTTTCGTAGACTTGCGCCAAGAACCGCCGCAAGCGAACGCGAATAGACGCGAATTCTTTTGCAACGGGTTAGCCGCCGCGAATAAACGCGAATAGACGCGAATTCTTTTGCAACGGATTAGCCGCCGGAAATGAACGCGAATAGACGCGAATTCTTTGCAACGGGTTAGCCGCCGCAAGCGAACGCGAATAGATGCGAATTCTTTGCAACGGATTAGTTAGCCGCCGGAAATGAACGCGAATAGACGCGAATTCTTTGCGACGGGTTAGAATTGGAGCGATCTGCCTTGCGTTTTTGACGCGCGCCAAAAAGCCTTCTGTAGGAAGAAGCACCCGGGTCGTTTTCGTGAGCAAACCGGGGTTGTTTCCGGACAGATGACGAGGAGAAACGCCATTTGCGTTTATTCGCGTTCCCCCATTTGCCAGGTTGCGTTTATTTTGCGTTCAGTTGCCGGCGGCGTTTATTCGCGTTCATTTGCGGCGGCGTTTATTTTGCGTTCATTTGCGGCGGCGTTTATTCGCGTTCATTTGCGGCCGCCCAATTGTTCCACGTGAAACATCTGGCGTGACTTTTGTCCGGCCCACTGGTATTCTTTGCGCCTGGGAACTTCACACTTGAATGCGTAAAGTGCTGGCGGTCGCCAATCAGAAGGGGGGTGTGGGAAAAACAACCACCGTCATCAACCTGGCCGCCTCGCTGGCCTCCGGAGAGCTGCGGGTGCTGGTGGTTGACTGCGACGCCCAAGGCAACTGCACCAGCGGCCTGGGCTTTGACCGCAGTTCCAGCACGCCAAACCTTTACGATGTACTGATGCGGGGCATTCCGGTCAATGATGCAATTTATCCCACCGAAATTGCCTCGTTATTTCTGCTTCCGGCAGGGAGAGATCTGGTGGGGGCGACGCTGGAACTGGGCGATGTCGACCGGAGAGAATTTGTGCTTCGTTCGGTTCTCGAGTCTGTTCGCAATGACTATGACGTCGTCGTGCTTGACTCTCCACCCTCATTAGGCCTGTTGACAGTCAATGTCCTGGTTGCGGCCGATGGCCTTCTGATTCCCATCCAGTGTGAATATTTCGCCATGGAGGGCCTGACCGACCTTCTCGATACCGTGGAGCGCATTCGCACTGCGTTTAATCCGGGTCTTGCCCTGGTTGGCATCCTGCTGACACTCTATGATGAGCGGCTTAATTTATGCCAGCAGGTGGAGGAGGACATCCGGGCTCACTTTGATGGGGATGTTTTCAACACCGTGATACCGCGCAACGTCCGCCTGGCCGAGGCCCCAAGCTTCGGCAAGCCGATTCTGCTTTACGACATCAAGTCTCGAGGGGCGATAAGCTACCTCAATTTGGCCAAGGAGCTGCTGCGACATGAAACGAAAAGCGCTGGGTCGGGGAATTGAAGCTCTCATCCCTTCCGCGGGATCGGCAGTAGTCCCGGCAGCGCCGCAGGGAAATTTGCGCGAGATCGATATCGACCTGATTTCTCCAAACCGGTACCAGCCTCGCTCTGATTTTGACGCTGAAAAGCTGGGTGAACTCGCCGCTTCAATAAAGGAAAACGGAGTCGTGCAGCCGATCGTGGTCCGCCAGCTTGGAACCCGCTTCGAATTAATCGCGGGTGAACGCCGCTGGCGCGCCGCACAATTGGCCGGCCTGCTCAAGGTTCCGGCGGTGCTGAAAAATGTGGATGACGAGAAAACGCTGGAACTGGCGCTGATTGAAAATATCCAGCGGGATGAGCTCAATGCCATCGAGGAGGCACAGGCCTACCAGCGCCTCTGGGAGCACTTCGGTCTCTCGCAGGAGGAGATCTCCAAGCGGGTCGGGAAAAGCCGCGCCACGGTGGCCAACGCGCTGCGTCTTTTGAAGCTGGCAGAAAAAGTCCGTAAACTATTGATAGATAATATGTTAACTATGGGTCACGCCCGCGCGCTCCTGGCGCTTGAAGATCCCAGAGCCCAAATCCAGGCTGCGCAGCAGGTGATTGAAAAGGAGCTTTCAGTTCGCAACACTGAAAAACTGGTCCGCCACATCCTCAACAATGGAAAGAAGCCGGAGCGCAGAATCCACATGGATCCCAACGTGAAAGCGGCGGAAGAAAAACTGCGGATTCGCTTCGGCACCAAAGTAGCGATCAAGAAGAAAGGTAAGGGAGGAAAGGTGGAAATCTACTATTTCAACCACGACGACCTGGACCGCATCTACGGCTTGTTGATGGAAGCAAAGGGCTGAACCCCCTGCATGGACGCGGCCGCATTGCGCTTGACACATTTGAACCGGGACAGACAGAGTTGTAGAGTTCGCCTGAAGTAGACAAACGGGAAAGGAGACTGTCATGGCCATTAAGGATGGACTGCTGCCTGAATACGATCAGGAGATGAAAACGACGCGCAAGCTTTTGCAGCGGGTACCGGAGAACGAGTTGGGCTGGAAGCCCCACGAGAAATCGATGACTTTCGGACGGCTGGCCGGTCATCTGGTGGAGCTTCCGGCGTTTGCCAGCGCCATTCTGGACAACAACTTCTGGGATGTGGCTCAGAGTGCCGACCACCCCCGGATGGAATTCAAGTCGCAGGCCGATCTTCTGGCGACCTTCGACTCAGGCGTAGCCGCCACGCGCGCCAAGATTGACTCCAAGACAGACGCCGATCTGACATCGCCCTGGAGCCTCAAGAAGGGGGGCCAGACTATGTTTACGCTTCCCAAAGCTGCCGTGCTCCGGACGTTTCTGCTCAACCACTCCGTCCACCATCGGGGTCAGTTGAGCGTCTACCTGCGGCTGAAGAACATACCGGTTCCCTCCATTTATGGCCCGTCGGCAGACGAACCGATGTGAGGGAAAATCTGTGGGAATTGAGACCATGTCGACAACAAAAAGGCTCACGGAAATGGTTGACTGCGCGGGTTGAGCGGCTAAGCTGCCGCCTGCCGCGCTGGCCCAGGTTCTGAGCCAATTGAAAGTGGAAAGATCCGAGGATGTCATTGTCGGCTTTGAAAACGCTGAGGATGCCGCCGTGTATCGCCTCAACGACCAGGAGGCGCTGCTGCAGACTGTCGACGTGATCACCCCGCTGGTGGACGATCCGTTCACTTTTGGGCGCATTGCGGCCGCCAATTCCTTGAGTGATGTCTATGCAATGGGCGGATGGCCGCTGACGGCGCTTTCCTTTGTCGGCTATCCAAAAGACGGAGACCTGGCCCTGCTGGGCCAGATCCTGGCTGGCGGTGTGGAAACCTTGCAGAGCGCGGGGTGCTTCTTGATCGGCGGCCATTCGGTGGCAGACAGCCAGATAAAAATCGGCTTTGCCGTCACCGGTCGCGTAACTCTGGCTCAATTAAAGCGGAACTCCACGACGCGACCCGGCGATCTGCTGGTTTTGACAAAGCCACTCGGGACCGGGATCGTGGCGACCGCGATCAAGCGGCAGGCCGCTTCGGAAGGGGTGGTCGAAAATGCCATCCGCTGGATGACGCAACTGAATCGCGACGCAGCCGAACTGATGGTTGAGCACAGCGCCAGCGCCGCCACCGATGTGACCGGCTTCAGCCTGCTCGGCCATGCCTTGGAAATGGCGCGGGCAAGCCGGCTCACCTTCCGCTTCCAAGTCGCGGCGATTCCAATGCTGGAAGGGATCCGCGCTCTGGCAAAAAAACACGCTCCCGGCGGCACGCAATCCAACCGCGACTATGTGGGCCGGGAGCTGGAACTTCTCACCTCCGTGGACGTCGAAACCTCAAATATTCTCTTTGATCCCCAGACTTCGGGAGGGCTTTTGGTTGCCTTGTCGGAACGGAATGCCGCCTCGTTTGTGCGTGCTATGGTGAGTCGAGGCCGAATGGCCGCAGTAATCGGCAGCGCGCTTACCCCGGGCGCCCACGCTCTTCAGCTTTGCTGAGTGTCCGCATTCGTTGAGGGGGAGGGGGAGAGAGGGGGAGACAAGGAG
>JACQGG010000087.1 GCA_016199665.1 Acidobacteriota bacterium
GTGCGGCACCCGCAAATAAGCGGCCAGCCGCTTTGCCTGCGTCCCCTTTCCGGATCCCGGCGGACCGAGCAGGATAATCACCTTGCCCATTATCCCCTTCGCCCCCGAATCCGACCTTTTTTCAGGAAACCGTCATAATGCCGCATGATCAGCTGGCTCTCAACCTGCTGTACCGTATCCATGGCGACACCCACGACGATCAGCAGGGAGGTTCCGCCGAAATAGAATGTCAAGCCCATACCGGTGGTGATGAAATCCAGGTTGACTCGATTCAGAAAATTGTCCAGCGTCGGACCCACCAGCGGGATGGGCTGGACCTTAAACCCGGTGATCAGGAACTCCGGAAGTAGCGCCACCCCAACCAGATAAATCGCTCCCGCAAACGTCAACCGGGTCAGAATGCGATCGATGTGCTCTGAAGTGCGCTTGCCGGGACGAATGCCCGGAATAAAACCGCCATACTTTCGGATGTTGTCGGCCACTTCATCGGGATTAAAAATGATAGCCACATAGAAAAAGCAAAAGAAGATGATGCCGGTGATGTAGAACAAATTGTAGAGCGGGTATCCCTGCTGGAGCTGCTGCGTGAAGCTCTGGACCCACGGCTGCTGGAAGACCAGGCCGAGCGTCGACGGAAATGCAACGATGGAAGCGGCAAAAATGACGGGAATGACCCCTCCCGAGTTGACCCGCAGCGGCAAATGGGTCGACTGCCCGCCGTACATCTTGCGCCCCACGACTCGCTTGGCATACTGCACCGGGATCCGCCGCTGCCCCCGTTCTACAAACACCACGGCTGCCACCACCGCGACCATCATCAGGATCAGCAGGATAATCGTGATCGGATTCATGCTTCGAGTCTGAAGACTCTGCATCAGGCTCCCGACGGCGGGAAGAAGTCCCGCCACAATTCCGGCAAAGATAATCAGCGAAATTCCGTTGCCAATTCCCCGCTCGGTAATCTGCTCGCCGATCCACATGATAAAGGCCGTGCCGGTGGTCAGAGTAATCACGGTGATAAAACGAAAGGCCCAGCCCGGATGGGGAACGACCGGCGGCCCGCCGCCGCCGCTGGTTCGCTCCAGCGCGACCGCGGTGGCCAGCGACTGAACCAAGCTCAGGCCAACGGTCAGATAACGGGTGTACTGCGTGATTTTCTTCCGGCCCAGTTCACCCTCCTTGGACAGCCTTTCCAGGTAGGGCCAGACCACGGTCAGCAGTTGAAGAATAATGGACGCAGTAATATAAGGTGTGATGCCGAGGGCAAAGATACTCAGGCGGCTCAGGTTGCCGCCCGAGAACATGTTCAGAAATCCAAAGATCGTATTGGCCTGCTGCGCAAAAAGCTGTTCCAGCGCAACCGTGTCAACTCCGGGAGTGGGAATCCAGGAACCGACGCGATAGACCGCCAGCATGAGAAGCATGAACAGGATCCGGTTTCGCAGGTCCGGAATGTTGGCGATGTTTTTGATGCTGTCTACAATCGGGTTGACGTTGGTGCTCATGCGCCGATCACCTCGAAGCTGCCGCCCGCGCCCGTGATTTTCTCCTGTGCCCCTTTGGTGAAATGGTGCGCCTTGACCGTGAGGGCGCGATCTAGTTTTCCGTTGCCGAGCACGCGCAACCCGGCGCAGTTCCTGCCGATCAGCTTTTGTTCTTTCAGGGCCTCCGGAGTGATAATGCTCCCCGCCTCGAAGCGATTCAGCCTCTGCACGTTAATCTCGGCGTAGTCTTTCCTGAAGATATTCTTAAAACCACGCTTGGGCAAGCGCCGATACAGGGGCATCTGGCCCCCCTCAAAACCGGCGCGATGCGCATAGCCGGAACGCGACTTCTGCCCCTTGCTCCCCCGCCCGGCCGTCTTGCCCCATCCTGATCCGGGACCGCGTCCCACCCGCTTGCCTTCGCGCTTCGCCCCGCGCGGCCTTCTCAGGGAGTTCAACGATAGGGTCATGCTTCCGACTCCAAAATGGCCACCAGGTGCGGAACCTTCCGGACCATACCGCGAATCTGCGGCGTATCGGGACGCTCAACCACTTGCTGCAGCCGGGACAAGCCCAGTCCTCGGACGGTTTCCTTCTGACTTCGGCTAAAGCCGATGGAACTCCGGACATACTGGATGCGGACGGTCGCGCCCGAGATCTTCGGCTTCTTCTTTCTAGACATTGACTTCCTCCGTCAGCGGGGCCTCCTCGGGCTGGGAACCCCGGGGTCTCTTCAAAGCGCGCAGCGCCTCGAAGGCCGCCTTGACCACGTTGTGGGGATTGGCTGAACCCAGCGACTTGGTGACCACGTTGCTGATGCCCGCCGATTGCACAACTGCGCGCACCGGCCCGCCGGCGATGACTCCGGTTCCCTCCTTGGCAGGTTTCAACAGCACGCGGCCGGCGCCGTAGCGCCCCAGCACGGCATGGGGAATTGTCGATCCGGTACGCGGCACGGTCATCAGGTTTTTCTTGGCTCGTTCGATCGCCTTGCGAATCGCCTGCGGAACTTCTTTGGCCTTGCCCGAGCCGAATCCGATGTGCCCGTTGCGGTCCCCCACCACCACCAGGGCGCTAAAGCTCAGATTCTTCCCTCCCTTGACCACCTTGGTAACGCGGTTAATGGCGACCACCTGATCCTTCAGGTCCAGTGAATTTGGATCAATCCTTTCCAAGCGCCCTCCCATCAGAATTTTAAACCGGCCTCGCGCGCCGCTTCCGCCAGCGCCCGGATCCTCCCATGATAGATGTAGCCGCTTCGGTCAAAGACAACGCTCTCGATCCCTTTGGCTTTTGCGCGCTCGGCAATCTGTCGGCCGACCGTCTTGGCGGCTGCCACATTGCCTCCATGGCGGGCGGAAGTCCGTCCCTCCTTATCCAGCGTTGAGGCAGCCGCAAGAGTGCAGCCCGCCCTGTCATCCACCAACTGCACATAGATGTGATTCAGACTGCGATAAACGCTCAAGCGCGGGCGCTCCGCCGTACCTGTCAGTTTTCTGCGAATGCGCAGGTGGATCTTCTTGCGTTGTCTGTTGGGATTGTGCGTCCGGAACACGTCCTAGGCTCCCTTCTTTCCAACCTTCAGCTTGATCTGCTCGCCCACATAGCGCACCCCTTTGCCTTTGTAAGGATCGGGGTTCCGCAAGGAACGAATGTCGGCAGCCACCTGACCCACTTTCTGCCGGTCGCTTCCTTCCACGATGAGCGTGCCCACGTAGTTCTGGATCGGCCTGGCTACCTTCTCCACGGTGATCGTGATGCCTCTTGGAACAGGATACTCAATCGGATGGGAATACCCCAGCGAAAGCAGCACCGCATCCTTCTTGACGTCTGCTTTGAACCCAATGCCGACAATATCCAGCTCGCGCTTGAAACCTTGCGTCACCCCGGTCACGGCGTTGGCCAGCAGGCTGCGCACCAGGCCGTGCAACGCCATCTGGCTCTTGCTGTTGTTGGAGCGCTCCGCCTGCAACCGGCCATTCTCAACGGCGCATCGAATGCCATAGGGAAGCGGTGTGGTGAGCGTTCCTTTGGGCCCCTGCACTTCGACCGTGGTCTTGGTGACATTCACCTTCACGTCCTTCGGCAGCGGGATTGGTTTTTTTCCAACTCTGGACATAGGGTACGAAAGCCTTTCCCCGGATCAGTAAATATTACACAGAATCTCGCCGCCCAGCCCTTCCTCGATGGCGCGCGCGCCCGTCATCAGGCCGCGCGACGTCGAGATGATGCTGATGCCCAGCCCGTTGAGCACCGGCGAGATGCTTTTCTTTTTCAGATAGACGCGGCATCCGGGACGACTGATTCGCTGCAGCGAGGTGATCGCGCAATTTCCTTCGCTGTCGTACTTCAATGCCACCGAGACGCTCTCCACCTCCCCGCCCGCCTGAGACAGCTTGTAACCGCCGATCAGGTCCTGCTCCCGCAGGATCCTCAGGACTTCAAGCTTCATCCGGCTGGCCGGAAGTTCAACGGCGGCATGCCTGGAACGGATCGCGTTTCGAATCCGCGTCAGCAGATCGGCAATAGGATCAGTTACGCTCATCCTCGACTCCTAACTTCTTCTCCTAAACCCCCGGGGCGCCGCCACCCTCCGGACAGTCGCGGGCGCCGGCTCAATCCCCCCGGGTCAATAACAGCAACAGCCGCGCCGCCGGAGGGTTCCCCCCGGCGCGCCTTGTGCGGCTTACCAACTTGCCTTAATCACGCCCGGAATCTCCCCCATCAGCGACAGCATCCGGAAGCAGATGCGGCAAAGTTCAAATCGGCGGAGATAGCCGCGCGGGCGGCCGCAACGCTTGCAACGGTGGTACTGGCGAGAGGAAAACTTCGGTTTTCGCTTCGCCTTCACGATCATTGACGTTTTTGCCATGCCGGCTTTCTACCCCTGTGACCGCTTGACAAACGGCATCCCGAACTGAGCCAGCAATTCCCGGCCCTCTTCGTCCGTCCGAGCCGTGGTCACGATGGTCACATTCATGCCGCGGATTTTCTCAGCCTTGCCGATGTCCACTTCCCGAAAGATCAACTGGTCCTTCAATCCCAGCGTGTAGTTGCCCCGGCCGTCAAACGACCGGGTGGAGACACCGCGGAAGTCCCGCACCTGCGGCAGCGCGATACTGATCAGCCGGTCCAGGAACTCGTACATACGCTCTCCCCGCAGAGTCACCATGCAGCCAATCGGCATGCCCTTTCGCAGTTTGAAGGCCGCGATGGCCTTCTTGGCCTTGGTGATCACGGGCTTCTGTCCGCTGATCGCCATCAACTCCTCGGCCGCGCCGTCGAGCAATTTTGCGTTTTGAATCGCCTCTCCCAGTCCAATATTGATCACGATCTTTTCCAGCCTCGGAACCGCCATGGGGCTGGTGTACTCAAACCGCTTGACCAGCGACGGCATGACTTCTGTCCGGTAGCGTTCTCTCAGCCTGCTCATAACTTTTCGCGCCTGCGGCTCATTTGTCCAGCGCCGCCTGGCATTTCCTGCAAATTCGCACTTTGCGCCCGTCCTGAAGCCGCTGGAACCCGATCCGGGTCCGCTTGCCGCAGGAACGACAGACCACCTGCACGTTGGAGAGGTGGAGCGCGCTCTCCTTTTCCACAACTCCCCCCTTCAGGTTCTTTTGCGGATTGGGCCGCGTGTGGCGCTTCACGAAATTCACGTTTTCGACGATGACCTTCCCCTCCGCCGGGAAGACCCGCAATACGCGGCCGGTCTTGCCGCGATCTTTTCCGCTCAGCACGAAAACCTGATCTTCCTTCTTTACATGCAGCCGGGACATGTCACAAAACCTCGGGTGCGAGCGAAACGATCTTCATAAACTGGCGATCCCTCAATTCTCGAGCCACCGGGCCAAACACCCGCGTGCCGATCGGTTCTCTCGCTTCGTTGATCAGCACGGCGGCATTCTCATCGAACTTGATGTAGGTCCCGTCCTTGCGGTGCATTTCTTTCCGGGTCCGCACAATGACCGCCCTGACCACGGTTCCCTTCTTGATCGTTCCCTCCGGGCTGGCTTCCTTGACGGAAGCGGTGACGATATCTCCGATCCTGGCAATGCGCCCAGTCGATCCGCCCAGGGGCAGGATGCAGGCAATCCGCTTGGCGCCCGAATTGTCCGCCACCTCCAGCATGGTCCGCATTTGAATCATGACACCCTACTCCGTCGCCCGGGACAGGATCTCGCGCACGATCCAACGCTTCCGCCGGCTGAGGGGCCGAGTCTCTTGGATCTCGACCCGGTCGCCCACCTTGCACTTGTTTTCTTCATCGTGCGCCATGAACTTATGGGTGCGCCGCACAAACTTCTTGTACAAAGAGTGGGGAACCCGACGACTGACCGCGACCACGACCGACTTTTTCATGGCGTTACTGACAACCACGCCGACCTTCCGGTTGCGCGGCCTGCGTTGGTTCGCCTTAAGCTCTTCCATGTCCCTCTCTCATCTTTTCCGACAGGATTGTCTTGACGCGCGCAATATCCTTCCGCACCGAATCAATCTTCGAAAACTTCTCCAGCTGCCCCGTAGCCTTGCGAAATCGCAACCGAAAGAGCTCATCGGACAGCGTCAGCTCCTCCGCCCGCAGTTCCTCCATGGACATCTCACGCAGTTTTGCCGGCTTCATCGTCGTTCCCTACTCGCTTCCAAAGCGAAACACAAACCGGGTCTGGAGGGGCAGCTTATTGGACGCCAGCCGCATCGCCTCGCGCGCCACTTCTTCGGTCACCCCGTCCATTTCAAACAGGATGCGTCCGGGCCTGACCACGGCGACCCATCCTTCGGGAGCGCCCTTCCCCTTTCCCATGCGGGTTTCCGCCGGTTTCTTGGTGATGGGCTTGTCCGGAAAAATTCGCACCCAGATTTTTCCGCCGCGCTTGATGAAGCGCGTCATGGCGATGCGGCTGGCTTCAATCTGCCGGTCCGAGATCCACCCGGGTTCCATCGCCTTGAGGCCGAAGGCTCCAAAATCAACCGTGTTGCCGCGCGTCGCCAAGCCCTTCATCCGGCCTTTCTGCTGGCGGCGATACTTGACTTTCTTCGGCATCAGCATAGGGGTTCCGCTCTCACGCTACTGGCCTGTCTCATCCGGAGTCGCCTGGGGCGCCTCCGGCGCCGGCGGCCCTGAATCTTCAGACGGCGCCGCCGGAGCCGCGGCTGGCGCGGGTGCCGGGACCGGCGCACCTACCGGGGCAGCGCGCCTTATCGCCTCTGCCGCAACGGGACGGGCCCGGCCCTCACGGCCTTCCTCGCGGCGATCGCGCCCTTTTTCGCGCGGCGGTCGCGGCTCCGGCCGTTTGGAAATATCAAACACGTCGCCGGTATAAATCCACGTCTTGACCCCGATGACCCCGTACGTCGTATAGGCCTGCGCGAATCCATAATCAATGTCGGCGCGAAGCGTATGCAGCGGCAACTGCCCGTGCAGATACCACTCCGAACGCGCAATCTCTGCGCCGTTAAGCCGTCCGCTGCAGCGAACCTTGATGCCCCGCGCCCCAAAGCGCAGGCTGGTGTCGACGGCGCGCCGCATGGCGCGCCGGAACGCCACACGCTTTTCCAACTGCTGGGCGATGCTCTCCGCCACCAGCTGCGCATCCAGCTCCGGCTTGTTGATCTCCTGAATGTTGATAAAGACCTCGCGATTGGTGGCCGCCTGCAAATCCGTCTTCAACTTGTCAATCTCGCTTCCCTTCCGTCCAATAATGATCCCGGGGCGGGAAGTGTGAATGAATATGGTCAGCTTGTTGGCGGCTCGCTCAATCTCGATATTGGCCACTCCCGCATGGGCAAAACGCTTCCTCAGGTTCTTTTTGATCTGCAGATCTTCGTGCAGCAGCTTGCCGTAGTCTTTCTTGGCAAACCAGCGTGATTTCCAGGTACGGTTGTAACCGAGACGAAATCCGTACGGGTGAACTTTCTGACCCACTTATTCCTCCTGATCCTTTCCATCCGAGACGTGGATAGTGATATGGCTGGACCAGCGGCGCTCTCGGTAGGCGCGCCCCATGGGAGCCGGCCGCATGCGCCGGCGCTGCTTGGTCGGTCCCAAGTCCACAAACGCGCGCGAAACAACAAAATCGTCCACCGCGGCCGCCGGCGACTTCTGCTCTGCATTGGCGATCGCCGACTTCAGCGCTTTGGCAACCGGAGCTGCCGCGCGTTTGCGTGTCGTTCGAAGGATCGCCAGCGCCTCATCGACCTTTTTGCCTCGAATCAGATCGACCACAAGGCGCGCTTTTTGCGGCGATCCTTTCACGTACCTGGCGTGTGCGCTGGCTTCCATAGATAAGACCTGCTCAGGCGGGTTTGACCGCAACCGCCTTTTCCGCCTTGGTGGAGTGGGCGCGGAAATTCCGGGTAGGGGAAAATTCCCCAAGCCGGTGCCCCACCATGTTTTCCGATATGTAGACGGGAATAAACTTCTTGCCGTTGTGAACCGCGAGCGTATGCCCCACCATTTCCGGAATCACCGTGGAACGCCTGGACCACGTCTTCACCACTGTTTTCTCATTGCTCCGGTTCAGCGCTTCCACTTTCTTGAGCAAGTGACTGTCGATAAACGGACCCTTTTTAACAGAACGTGGCATGCGCGCTCCTTACTTCTGACCCCTGTGGCGAACAACAAACCGCTCGGTTCTCTTGTTCAACCTTGTCTTAAAGCCCTTGGTCGGAGTTCCCCACGGCGAGACCGGATGGCGGCCGCCCGATGTCTTGCCTTCGCCGCCGCCGTGCGGGTGGTCTACCGGATTCATGGCGACGCCGCGCACCGCGGGACGCATGCCCAGCCACCGACTCCGCCCCGCCTTTCCAATGGAAATGTTTTCACGCTCCAGGTTTCCCACCTGGCCAATGGTAGCGCGACACAGAATATGCACCATGCGCGTCTCGCCCGAGGGAAGCCGGACTTGCGCGTAGTTGCCTTCCTTGGCAATCAGTTGGGCGCCCGCGCCGGCGCCCCGCGCCATCTGCCCGCCGCGACCCCGCCGCAATTCGATGTTGTGAATCACCGTACCGACCGGGATATTGATCAGCGGCAAACAGTTACCGACAAGAATATCGGCCTCCGGGCCGGAAACAATCGTGGAACCCACTTTCAATCCCACCGGCGCCAGAATGTAGCGCTTTTCCCCGTCCCGATAATGCAGTCGCGCGATACGGGCGGAGCGGTTTGGATCGTATTCGATGGCAAACACCCTGGCCTCGATGTTGTCCTTGTCGCGGCGAAAATCAACGATCCGGTATTTCCGTTTGTGGGCGCCGCCGCGATGGCGCACCGTCAGGTGCCCGCTGTTGTTGCGTCCGCCGATCCGCCGCTGCGGCCCGACCAGACTCCGGAGCGGCCGAATCTCGGCCAGTTCTTCGCCGGTTTGAACCGTCTGAAAGCGGCGCCCTGGAGACGTCGGCTTAAATATCTTTATGCCCATGAATCATCCGCCTAAGCGTTCTCAAAAAATTCAATCGGCTTCTCGCCCGGCTTGAGAGTCACCAATGCCTTCTTCCAGTCCGAACGGCGCCCGCTGTACCGGCCCATCCTTTTTTTCTTGCCTCGGAAATTCGAGGTCCGCACGGCCGCCACCTTGGTGGCGAACAGGCTCTCCACCGCCGCCTTGATCTCCTGCTTGGTGGCGTCGGGACGCACCTTGAATACCAGGACCCCCGTGTTTTCCTTCAGGGTCGTACTCTTCTCGGTCACATACGGGCTTAGCAAAACGTTGAACCGGGTCTTCATTTCTTCAACGCCTCCTGCAACTGAAGAACCGCATCTCGGGTAAACACCACCACATCGTGGCGCAGGACGTCATACAGGTTCAGGCTCGCGTTGTCCACCAGTGTGACGTTTGGCAAGTTGCGCGCGCCGCGGAGCAGATTCACGTTATCGCGATCATGATTGACGATCAACAGGCGGCTCCCCAGCCCCAATCCGTCGAGAACTTTGCGAACATCCTGCGTTTTGAAGCTGTCCAGCCTGAAATCCTCCACTACCGCCATCTTGTGATCCTTCAGTTTGGCCGAAAGAGCTGTTCGCAGCGCTCCCCGCCGCTTCTTCCTGGGAAAGGCGTAGTCGTAGTCGCGCGGGAGAGGGCCAAAAACGGTCCCGCCATGAACCCAGATGGGGTTGCGCGAACTTCCAACTCTGGCCCGGCCGGTTCCTTTCTGGCGCCAAGGCTTCTTGCCGCCGCCACTGACAACTCCCCGCGTCTTGGTGGACACGGTTCCCTGCCTCTGGGCCGCACGGTAGTGGCGAACCGCTTCCCACAGGAGCGGCTCGTTGGCCGGCGCCGCAAAGATTTCGTCCGCCAGTTCCAGATCGGCCACCGGCTCACCTTTGAGATTTTTTACCGCAACCACAGCCATAACATCACACTACTTTGAAATGATCAGATAGCCGCCCCTGCGGCCCGGTACGGGTCCTCTCACCAGCAGGAGGTTATTCTCGGAATCGACCCCCACCACCCGCAGTTTGCGGATGGTGACCTTTTCGTTTCCCATCCGGCCGGCAGCCCGCATCCCCGGCATGACCCGGGAGGGAAACGCCGACGCCCCGATGGAACCCGGAGCCCGGTGGAACATGGATCCGTGCGTCGCCCGGCCGCCACGGAAACCGTGGCGCTTGACCACCCCGGTAAAGCCGTGTCCTTTGGAAACGCCGCTCACATTGACCCGATCGTTCTCCTTGAACACGCCGCCAACCAGCAGTTGATCGCCCACCTTGAGATCGGCGACAGTGGAGTACTTGAACTCTCGAACCAGCCGGGTTGGAGGCACGCCTGCCTTCTTGAAGTGGCCTTCCATGGCGCGGCTGACGTTTTTCACCTTCCGGCCCTCAACAAAGCCGACTTGAACCGCCTCGTAACCGTCCTTGTCCCGGGTCTTGCGTTGCGTGACCACGCACGGGCCCACCTTGATCACTGTCACGGGCACAAAGTTTCCCTCGGCGTCAAACATCTGCGTCATTCCCAGCTTGATTCCGATGAGACCGTCCGACATGCCCGCTCCTTACTTGTGCTCCGCGCCGAAAGCCTTGATCTCAACGTCGATGGCCGCCGGCAGATCCAGTTTCATCAGCTGGTCAACCGTCTGCGGCGTCGGCTCCAGGATGTCGACCAGGCGCTTGTGCGTGCGGATTTCAAACTGCTCCCGCGATTTCTTGTCCACGTGGGGAGAGCGCAAAACCGTGTAGCGATTCTTCACCGTGGGCAGGGGAATCGGGCCGGAAACACGCGCGCCGGTCCGTTTGGCGATATCCACGATTTCCGCAGCCGACTGGTCCAGCACGCGGTAGTCGTAAGCCTTCAACCGAATTCTTATTTTTTCATTGATCATGGCTTCCTTAGTCCCAACTCAGCCGTGCAAATCGCCCACGGGCGGCCGGGCCGCATAGGCTCAGGGCTTTCTTCCATTTCAGCCCGCCCACCGGCGTTCGCCGCCCCCGCCAATCCCGGGCTATGCCAGAATCTCGGTGACGGTTCCGGCTCCCACGGTGCGGCCGCCTTCCCGAATCGCAAAGCGCAGCCCCTTCTCCATGGCAATCGGCGAGATCAACTCAATCTCCAGCGTCACATTGTCCCCGGGCATGACCATCTCGGTCCCCCCAGGCAGCGTCGCCACCCCCGTCACATCCGTCGTCCGAAAATAAAACTGCGGCCGGTACCCGCTGAAAAACGGCGTGTGCCTCCCCCCTTCTTCCTTGGTCAGCACATACGCCTCCGCCTTAAACTTGGGGTGCGGCGTGATCGACCCGCTCGCCGCCACCACCTGCCCCCGCTCCACTTCATCCTTGTCCGTCCCCCGCAGCAGCAGCCCAATGTTGTCTCCCGCCTGCCCCTGATCGAGCAGCTTCTTGAACATCTCCACCCCGGTGATCACCCGCTTGATGGTCGGCCTCAATCCCACCACTTCCATCTCCTCGCCCACCTTGCATACCCCACGCTCCACTCGCCCCGTCACCACCGTCCCCCGACCCGAAATCGAAAATATGTCCTCAATCGGAATCAAAAACGGCTTGTCAATGTCCCGCTGCGGCACCGGAATATAACTGTCCACCGCTTCCATCAAC
>JACQGG010000088.1 GCA_016199665.1 Acidobacteriota bacterium
CTCCGCGCACTCTCTGCGATCTCTGCGTCTCTGCGTTGAGGGCGGATCCACTGCCGTTCACAACGAGATTTTGGGTTGCGGCTACGCCGCGCGAAGGCTCTGCGGTGGCAGTCGAATTCGCTTGCGCTGGAAAGTAAATCAGGCATTTTTCAAAAACTATCAAAGCAGGTTTCCATTGACAACGGATTTCTGGCGGCGCCGCTCCAGGCCGTCAATTTCCATCGGGGAACGGCAGGCTCTCGCCGCCGGGCCGATCCGGGTAAAGGATCTCCTCCGGCTCGATGACTGCAAAGGGAGTCAGCCGGTGAGGTTGGCGCCGGCCCGGCGCCAGGATGTGAAGGACCGGAATGCGACCGAGGCCGACCAGGAAGTCCGCGATGAGCTGGCGGTGACAGCGCCACGGTGTGGCCTCGGCGCAGAGAATCGCAGTCCGGCCTTCTGCAGAAACCTCCAGCAGCCGGGTCATGCCGGCTCGGAATTCCTCGGTCAGCATGTGGGCAGCGTAGGCGCGAAAGCCCGCGCTTTTCCAGCCGCCAAAGCGCGGATCCGGCCACCGGAGCTTGCGCCGGCCGCCGAGCTCCTGGAAGTGATAGTATCGTATGGATTCTTTCTCCAGCGCGCCGCGGAAGACGTCCTGATTGAAATGCGGGAATCTTCGCGAGCCGGGGAAGGAACGAACATCCGCGAGGTTTCGGATGCCGGCGCCTTGAAGGAGGAGCAGCAGGTCGTGCAGGCTGCGGGTGGAGTGTCCGGCGGTGAAAATCGCGGCTGGGGAATCGTTGACCGTCAAGTCCGAGAGTGATTTCAAATGGAATCTTTCCCCGCTCTGATTGAACTCAGTCATGTCTCGGTGATGCGTGGCGGCAAGATCGCTCTGGACGATGTGACTCTTCGCATCGGGGTCGGGGAGCATGTAGCCGTTCTGGGTCCCAACGGATCGGGGAAATCCACGCTGATTGAGACGATCACATGCGAATGCTACCCCCTTCCGCGTCCGGACTCATCGATAATGATCTTTGGAAACAGCCAGTGGAATGTTTTTGACCTGCGCGTGCTGCTGGGCGTCGTCTCCAATGACCTGATGTCGCAATGCAGCCGCAAAATCACCGGGCAGGATGTGGTGCTGTCCGGCTTTTTCAGCGGTATCGGACTCTGGCCGCATCAGAGGATCACGCCGGCCATGCGCAATCGGACGGCCGAGGTCCTGGCGTTCCTGGATATCTCCCATCTGGCGGGCCGCTTTGTGAGCGAAATGTCGTCGGGCGAAGCGCGGCGCGTTCTGATCGCCCGGGCGCTGGTTCACAATCCGCGGGCTCTGCTGCTGGATGAGCCCGGCAACAGCCTGGACCTGTTCGCGCAGCGGGAGTTGAGGGGCGTCGTTCGCCGGCTGGCACAGTCGGGCATCGGAATTGTGCTGGTCACGCACCAGGTGGCCGACATCATCCCGGAGATCGATCGAATCATCCTGATGCGCCAGGGGCGCATTGTGGGCGACGGCCCCAAGGGGGAGATGCTCACCGTGGAGCGTCTGAGCGCGCTGTTTGAGGTTCCGGTTGCGCTGGCAAAACGGGACGGCTACTTCCACACGTGGTGAGCGGCCGGCTAGGCATAAGCGTATTCTACCCTCATTCGCCAAGCGCCCTGTTTACTTGTCGGAGAGCGTGTCCCACAACACTTCAATCAGTTGAAGCCGAGCGCTCAGGCTGAGCTTCAGGGCCTCCGCCAGCAAGTCCGCCTATTCCCGATACTGGTACTGCTTGGTCTTTTTGCTTTCCGCCTGGTACCAGGCTTCATCTCGATCCTTGTCGTAGGTCACTTTACCTCCCAGGATGACCTTCAAGATCGGCAAGTCTGAAATCTTATCCTCCGGCACGGTCAGATAGTCGCCGCCCAAGATCACAAAATCCGCCAATTTCCCAGGCTCAATCGTCCCCATGATCTTCTCGTCCGCGCTATAACGCGCCGCCCAGGCAGTCGCCATTTTCAGGACCTCCGCCCTGGTAACTCTCTCGTTGGGTCCCCATACTTTGCCTGATTCCATGTTCTTCCGAGTGACGAACAGCTCCATCGAGTTGAGGTAGAGGTTCTGGTCATCGAAAAACTTTCCGGACTCCCGTCCCAATTCGTAAGGAGCCGCACCTTGATCCAAACGAATTCGGGTTCGATCCATCATCCCACCGCCGGCTCTCCACCTTGTCGTATTGGTCACCTCCATCACCGGCTTGGCGCCAAAATCGATCAGACTGCGAATGGGAGAATAACCGGCCACATCATCCGCTCCGTACTTCCTCACCAACTCTTCCACATAGTCTCCCCGGAACAGATATTCAGATGACATGGAGAGCGCAGCGTCATAGACCGCTAACCTCTTGGCAAGGTCCGGAGGTCTCATGAGACCGTGAACGATGCCGAATCGCCGGCCTTTGACGGGACTCTGTTTATTAGCTTCGTCGAATAGCTCCAGGGTGAGTTCGACCCCGGCGTCTCCTTGAACGTGCAAATCGGCAACATTCCACCCGTATTTTGCGGCCGTCAAGCCGATCTGGTAATCGCCATACTTCTTCCAGTCCATTCCCGGTCTCACTGTCTCGGCCCACTTGTTCTGGCCGAAGGCGTCGAAACCGGTATCGGACACTTCCCGCTGCGCCTTGCGCGTAAAGTTGCCGCCGCCTCCGTCGATTGAATCGATTGTGGCGCCGCCGATCTTAAACCATTCGTCTCCTACATCCATGAGATTCCCCAACCGCTTGAGCCATCTTTCGGTGCGAGGATTCAGTCTCGGCACCTCGGTGTGCATGCGAAGCCGCATTGGCATCTCGCCCCGTCTTTGAATCTCTCTCAGTATGGATACAGTCAGTCCACTGGTGCGGCCCCCCATCGTGGTGACACCCATGCGGTTGATAAACTTCCGCCGTATAGTTTCGATCTGGATCATCTCTTCCAACGCCTTTCCTTCCGGGAAGGGAATGATTTCATAGCTCAATATTCCGTAGGCGCTGCCCGTGACCCGCCCGTTGAACTTCCCGTCTTTATCTACAAAGAGACCCGCCAGGACGTGTTCGTCAGACATATCATCTTTCAGTGTTTCCAGAGTCTTGCTGTTTACAAACGCGGTGGTGTTATCCAAATTCACAACCAACAGATTATTCGGCGCGATCGAGTCCAGGAGCTGCAGGTTCAATTTATAGGCTGCGCCCGTGCGCGTCAGGTTCACAAAAACCCACTCCCCGGGAGGAGCTTTGTCGCCCCCCGCTTTGATTTTCCGCAGGCAGTCGTCAAGCACCGTACACTGCGTGGAGGTGTAGTTCTTCATCCAATAGGGTCCAGCAGGAGCATGGCTGCCCTCCGCCCCCACGGAATGGGCGTCAATAAAACCCGGCGTGAGGGTATTTCCCCGCAGGTCGATCCGATCCGTTTTGGGACCCGCCAGTTTCTGGATCAGCGCCGAATCCCCGACCGCTAAAATCTTCCCATCACGTACAGCCACAGCCTGGGCGATCGTGAACTTGTCGTCTACGGTTAGAACTTTTCCGTTGTACAAAATCATATCCGCATAAGCGTACTGGGCAAGCTCCGGTGGAAGAGACTGCCCCAGTAAAGTCGCGCCGCCAGGGCCCAACGTCAAGACGAACGCAAACAGACTCAATAGAAGTGCGTAAGACCTCGATCTCAACTGACTCATAGTTGCCTCCTCCTGGAAGGAATTGATGGTGGAGTCGATTCTACACCATTTCATTTCACAGGGGAATTCAAGCAGCAGGCGCGGGGCGCCAAGGGCGCCAAGGCCCCAAGGTGCTGTGCTCCCTGTGCTGCGCCCTCTGTTCCTTGGCGCTGCGTGGAGCGGTGTCTGGGGGCGTGTCCAGACGCCTCTTTCAATGGCCTGATTTTTCTGAAGTACATCTCCGACGCGTTCGAGGTCAAATACGCCGAGCTGGACGGTCAGCGCAAGCAGGACGCAAACCCCGAAGACCCCGATGGGTACCGCGCCGCCAGCATCTGAAAGCCAGCGCTCCCCAGTCCACCATCGGGATGTTGGTGGACGAGGCGATGACCGCCATCGAGCGCGACAATCCGTCGCTCAAGGGGGTGCTTCCCAAGGACTTCGCCCGCGCGGGACTCGACAAGCAGCGCCTCGGCCAGCTTATCAATTTAGTGAGCGATATCGCGCTCGGTAGCCCGGCCGACCGCGCCAAGGACACACTCGGCCGCGTCTACGAGTACTTCCTGTCGCAGTTCGCCAGCGCCGAGGGCCAAGCGGTACGCACAACGAGTTCATGGTCCGCGGCCCTGGTGTCACGACAGGTCGAAGCGGCCTGCTGGGAAAGGTTTTCTACGTTAATTCGACGGCTTTGCCCGGTACATGCGCGACGCGCTGCCGAATGCCTCGTTCATCGGCTTTACCGGAACGCCCATCGAGAAGACCGACGCCAACACCCGCGCCGTGTTCGGCGACTACATCAGCATCTACGACATCCAGCGGGCGGTCAC
>JACQGG010000089.1 GCA_016199665.1 Acidobacteriota bacterium
CGGGACGCCAGAGCTCGCACCTCCGGGTCATCCAGGCCGGTCATGTGCCCGCGGTCCAGAAGGGTCATCCACCGATCGGCGCCCCGGATTCGCACCCGGTAAGTCGTAAAGTAGGTATGCGTGTGGAAGTTGTGATCCTTGGGCAGGTTGTGCTCGGAGGTAAATTTGAGCCACGACTTGGACTCTACCGGCGCGTCAGGATCGTGCCACAGGCGAATGCCCAGTCCCCAGTGAATCACGGCGGCGCGCAGCCGGTCGGGAAGGATATTTCCATTCTCCATGTTCCAGGGATTGCGGAAATACTTGGGATGCGTGCCGAAGGCAACTTCGTAGAGATACCAGAACCCGGGATTGCTGTGAAACGGGTAGGTCAGCTCCTGGATTTTCGGATATTTCAAGAATTCTCTCAGCACGTCACCATAGAGGCCGCCGCCTTTCACCTCGCTGATATATCCATTCTTGAAATGAACCTCCCATCGCGGAAAAAACCCGCCATGCCCCTTGGTTCCCGCAACCACTCCCTCGGCCCGGACCATCGGCTCTCGAGGAAGATATTCCTTCTGAAAGGCGGGGTAGTCCACCACCGAATAGCCGAAGCGCCCGGTCGCCTGATTTGGGAACATATAGAGGTGACCTCGCTGGTAAGACCCTTGGGCCCACCGCTGGGCCTGAATTTCATTGACGTCGGCGGAGATATCCGTACCCTCCGGGTCGGCGGCGTGAATCTTGTCCGCATACGCAATCGGCTCCAGGGTTTTCTCTTCCGTCAATTGCCATACATCGGCCGGGTAGGAACCGATCTGGCTCATGACTTCCCAACGGTTGTCCGCCCAGAAGATGCCGAGGAATTTGTCCTGAAGGGGATCCATGGCTCGCCGAAGCCCCGTGCTGCCGCCCTTGCCCCAGTAGGCGCCTTTGATCTCCGGGTGTTTCTGCAGGTATTCGCGGATTCCTTTCCCCACGCTGTCCAGTTCCAATTTCGTCCAGACGCTCTTCAAGTGCGGAGAAAGTTCGCGGCTCTGGGGGAAGAGTAATGGGTAGAGGTCCGGCCTTTTTCCCTTCAACCAGTTCTTGGCGGCGTCCGGATCCGGAAATTGCGTCTCGATCCATTCGGCTGCTTCCATGTACCCCTTTTCGGCCGTGAAAGTGCGCCTCGCCTTCCGCAGAGCCAGGGCATCCTGCTTGCCGACACCGACCAACTGGTAATCAGGCTGGATCACAACCTTGACCCCGCGCTCCTCAAGAGCCTGTTGAAGCGCCTGAAGCATGAGTTCCTCGGAATCGACCGTCGGGACCAGCAGGACCGAATCGCCTCGCGCCAGGATTCCCATGCCGGCTCCCTGAATCCCGCCTCTGTTGCGAACAATAAGACGGGCTGCCGGCAGGACATCGTTCACCGACTTGGGCGGCTTCAGATACGAGGGAAATCGAGGTTCGGGATACCGAACGCTCTGCATCTGGCTTTCCAGCAGCTCCGCCGCCGCCGCCAGCGCCAGCAGCGCCGCAGCCAGGGCTGCCACCCGAAGAACCATCGTTGCACGCTTCATGGGCGCCTCCTTGCAGAATGAAATCCAACAATCAGGGAGTTTGAAATGGGTCCTTGATCCAGACAGTGTAATCAGAGCCGTGCACGCTGACGACCTCGTCGGCGTCGCCGACAACGATCATCGGAGTGAACCAGGTCGTATTATGGTTGAGCGGGCTGGCTCAGGCAAGCGATTCCTGGCCCGGCGGCAGTCGGCGGGCTAACCTATTGAAATTTCTTCCCTGCTCCCTCACGGGCGCTCTTCGCGATGAAGTTGGCCTGGAAAGATGGGAAGGGGGAAAAGTTGAAACCGCATCCGCCCCTGCCTTATGATGGGCACAACTCTGGCTCCCAAACTGGAACCATGACAGGATCGACACCCGACTGGACCGTGGTTGGGATGGAGTTCGGAGTCCCGCGGACCGATCATGAATTGCAGCGTCTTGCATCATCCACAAGGTGGAAAGGAGATAGGCAGCGACCGCCAGTCGCATATCCCGATCCTGAGAGGTTCGAACCTCGGTTCAACCATTTGATTCGAGGTGGGATGAGACTTGAGTGGGCGGGCCTTCACAGGCAGGAATTGCTGGATAACTGGGAGCTGGCGCGTCAGGGGAAGCCGCTCATCCGGATTGCTCCCTTGGAGTGAGGCTATGAATTACCACATTGTCGAAGCTCGGCATGTCGGCGGCCACATCGTGTGGCTCAAGTTCCGAGATGGCACTTCTGGTGAGATCGACCTGGCATCGGCCCTTTGTGGTCCGGTTTTCGAGCCACTGCGGGACCCCACATTCTTTAAGGCCTTCACGGTTCATCCGGAATTCCACACGCTCGTTTGGCCGAACGGCGCAGATTTCGCTCCGGAGTTTTTGCACGATAACGTGCGGGTCACGGCCTAACGCGCTGCAGCCGCCGGCCGGCGCACGTCGTGTCTTACATCACCGCGGTTTGGCGCCGGTCGCGGCTGAGCGCGAGCATTAGACGGCACAGGGCTCGTTGCGACCGTGGATAAATCGATGTCGGATCTGCAAGACCTTGAACAGCGAACTCGTGATGACTTAGAGAAGCTCTTCGCCTCAACCGAGCCGCGACGGCGGCCCATACGACTCTGGAATTCGGGCGGGCGGAAGTTTTCAAGATGCTGCGTGAAAAATCAGTGAGGAGTGTATTCAAGGGCAGCTTCGCCAGGACGTCGCTCAGGTTTGTAAGCTTTTCGCGTCTTGGCCTGATTGGGCTGCTTGCCGGCTTCCCCCCGACCGCTGCAGTCGCCCTCCCAAAGGCTGCCGCGGCGTCATCGACGGTTGTCTCCATTGAACAACTCTCCCTTGCCACGGAACAAGCCCCGCAGAAGTCCCCCCAGCCTTCTCGGGAGCGAGCCCGCATTTCCGTGGGGGCGCAGACAGGAGATCCGGGGACAGTGACAGTGGTTCCAGTCCGCTTCATTCTGGACGGCGATGTCCACCTTGAAGCGGCGCAGCTTGAAGTCTCTTATCCGGCCAACGCTCTTGACTTTGTCGAAGTGGACAATGAATTGCCGGAAAAAATAACGGTGAAAGCAGACCGCGGCGCGGAAGAAGGCAGGGGCACAGCAACGGTACGCATCCAGTTCAAACCGGCGCCAAAGTCTGTCCTGGAATTCTTGCCGGGCGGCTTGGCGGCGTATCTGGTTTTCAAAATCCGAGAAGAAGCGCCCACCGGCGAGATCCCGCTCCGGACATCAGGACAGGCAACGCTGGCCCAAGAGCCGTCCGGGAAAGCGGAACCCCTGGCGACCGTCGACGGCAAAGTAAAGATTACCGTCCCCAGGCCTTCGATCTACGGCTGCTTCTTCTACATGCATTAGCCGTTTTTCAATACCAGCTTCGCATGCGCACTTCGATCCCTGCCTCGGACTTCAAAGCGTTGGCGAAGACGTTCAGGTCCGACTTTCCGAAGTGATAAGGGTAAACAATCTTGGGTTGAAACGCCTTGACGCACTCGGCGGCTTCCTCGGGGGGCATCGTGTAAGGGAGATTCATGGGAACAAAAGCGATGTCGATATTCTTCAGAGCTTTCATCTCAGGAACGCATTCAGTATCTCCGGCGATATAGACCCTCTTCCCGCCCAAAGTCAAAAGGTAGCCATTCCCCCGCCCTCTGTCATGGAAAAACTTCCCCGGTCCCGGCCCTCGGACCAGGTTATACATGGGGAGCGCTTCAATCGTGATTCCGGCGGCTGTTTTGCTTTCGCCGTTGTTTACCACCATAGACTCGGTCACGGTCTGGGCCACCGCCGCCGGCGCCACGATCTGGGTTGACGGCTGTCGGATTTCGCCAATCTTGGCCGGGACCATGTGGTCCGGGTGAAGGTCGGTAATCAGGATCAGATCCGCTTTGGGGAGGTTCGCATAGCTGCCCTGGGCCGTGGGATCCACGTAGATGGCCTTCCCGCCAAACTCCAGCAGCAGACTGGCGTGGTTGATGGGCGTAACCTTAAGCGGTCCGGCCGACGTGTCCACCGTGTCGGCGGGCGCCGCCAGCGACAAACTGCCACCGAGCAAAAGAAACAAAACCAACACGATTGAATTTCTCTTCATGCCACAATCCTCCTCTTGAATGTTGGCAACTTCGATCCCAGCCCGATTTCAGGAGAGTATTATAGCCGCACCGGATCGGTTCTGACTACTGCCGGATCATTCATGGCCCTGGGTTTTGGCTTGATCAGCCCTGGAAGCGGTAGTAGACTGAGCCAACCTAATTACCCAATCAAAAGAGGAGGACAAAATGAAAAGGGGAACGATTGTCTATCTGGCACTGGCGCTTTTCGCCGCGTTCACGATACTGGCTCTTGCCGAGGGGCCCCCGAAAGCAGGAACCGACACGTTCGATTCGATCGCTGAATTAGAAGTCTCCATTTTCAACGGCCCTATGACGATGATCGGCGTGGTCGGGCCAACCCAAATCCAGAGAGGCCAGCCTAAAGGCGGCGCCATCGACACGGAAATGCTTGCGCTGGACCTGAGAGGGGGACTGGTGGATCCGAACTTCGGGCCGCTTCAGGTCCAGGTGAGGGAGAGCCCCACCCGGGCTTCCAGGGGACAGATCATGTCTCCAAAGGGAGACGGGTTCTTCCCGGCAGAAAGCTTTTTTGACGTGTTCGTCGAGATCGAACTGACACCGGAAGTGCAGACAACGGGTCCGACGGGTCCGACCGGGCCTACAACTTCCCTGATGCTGCACAACGAACAGCCGATCCGGATGATGGCAACGATCCATTCAATCCCGCCCATTGAGAATGCCTATAACTCGCCGGCGAACCAAACCACTGTTCTGCTTGACAGGTTTGGCAACAGAGTCGGTGTGATCCGGCATGTGCAGCATGTTCCGGCACAGCCGTCTCACGCCAAGATAAAGAGGGAACTGATTAATGTTGAACTGATGCTGAAGAAACTCCTCCGCGCCCACGGGCTGCCGTAACCTAACCTGGTGCGGGCGCGGGCGCCCCTCGCTTGCGGATGCGAGAGCCCGGGCCCGCAACTGACAACTGACAACTGACGGCTGACAACTGAAAGCTGATGGCTGACGGCCGTCAGCCGACCTCATCCCGCCTTTCCCACACCGCCATCGATCCCCAGATCCGCGTGTTGTACCAGATGGGCGCCCGCTGCCACAATTGAGCGGCCGCCTCTCCCGTGACGAACTCCCAACTGCCGGCTGTGGGATACCGCACCGCCCCTGCGATCCGATAGGAGCGGTAGAGCAAATCCTGCACTCCTCTGGAAAGGTCAGGCGGGGCGCCCTGAGACGCCGCAAACGAGGAGGGCACAAAGACGGTCACGATGAACTTCGGCTGATTCCTCTCCAGTTCCTGCAGCACCTGGCGCTGGCGCTCAACCGTCCCGGGAAAGGAACCCATCAGCGGATAAACAAAAATATACCGGGAAGCGCTTTTGCGCTGCGCATAGTAGAGGATCTGCGGTTCGGATCCAAAGACGAAGATCCGCTCGCCGCGGCTTGAATTCCGGCGAATAAATTCACTGACGGGAATGGATTCGGGAAAGGGATTGTAGCCGTAAAGGCGCCGGGACCTTTCTTCCGCCGATCCGCGCAGATAATACCAGGGGGACACGAAAATTCCGTAGGCGATGATGACCGCGATTCCCAGATACGGCAGCGCGTTCCGCGCAACCGGCCGGACTTGCGGCAACGGGATCCGAGTCAGGCCCAGGCCGGCCAGGAGGGCAACGGCAGGAAGGATCTGAATGAAGTAATGCTCCCGGAAGTACCCCCCAATGGCAACTCCCAGAAACGAAAAGAACAGCCATCCCGCCGCCAGCGCGACATTCCGCCGCAAAGGATCGGATTGCGCCTGCTTCCCTGGCAGCAAAGGGCCAAGCAGACCCGCCCCTGCCAGCAGATAGACCGGCCAGAACGCGTTCAGTATTTTTCTGAAGCCGGCCCAGAAGGTTGACGGATATTGCCACAGCGGCAAGCTCGCCGCGTAGGAGAGATTATGACCCATGGTGCAGTCGTAAAATCCCTTCCAGGCCCCGACCGCCAGAAAATAGCCGAACACGGCCAGCACCACGCCCAGGGCACCCAGCAGCAGGCTCGCCCCCAGCCGCCAGCGTTTTCCGGGACTCAACAGGACGATGAGAAGACAGAACGCAAGGCCCGGCAAAGCGACCTGCTTGAACAGGATCGCTGCCGCGCCGAGGATTCCCGCGATAAGGCCGTGAACAACCGAACCAAGCTCCTTGCAGCGCACGGCGGCAAGCAGTGACGCCGCCATCGGCAGGATCATGAAGACCTCGGTATTGGCCGCATTCCCTAACACCGACGGATCGGCCATCATCGCAGCGCAAAAAGCAGCGGCGGCTATGCCCGCATGAAAAGAAAAGAGCCTTCGACCCAGGCAAAACAACACGGCAAGGGTTGCCAGCGAATAAATCTGCGTGCCCCAATGGATCGCTGCCGGGCTGGTCCCAATCAGACGCATCATCAAGCCGTAAACCAGAAAAACGCCGGGCGGCTTCTGGTCAAAACTTTCCTGGTAAGGAACCTCACCCAGGAGCCACCGAGACCCGATATAGGCATACTCGCCCTCGTCCCGCTCCAGAGGAATGTCCGCCGCCGGATAACGAAGCAGCAAGGCCAGCGCGCAGACGCCGATCCAGGCGCACAAGGTGACCCCCCAGGAGTACGGAGCGTCACTTGGGAAGATGGAACGCGCAAGGGTTCGGGCCTTCGGAGAAACCCCGGATCGGCGCTGTTTGCTTTTGCCCATTGGCGCAGTAATTCATCACATTTCCGGCCGGCGCACAACTCCGGCGCCTTGACAGCAACTTGCCGGCTCGTGGATTTTTGCTTGGCACATGCGGTGATTCGATCTAAGCTGAGGGTCCATTGCAGCGCTTCTGCGCGCAAGATACGGGTCATAACTCAGTGCCTCGATTCATAAATCGCCTTCCTGCCCGCTTCTCGATCTCGGCTCGCAAGCCCCATTGGCAAACGTCAGCCCATCTATGATTCGAGGCGCTCACGCCAGGCGGTCCAGCCGTCCCCCCTCGCAGCCGCTACTCGCCCTGGCTCTTCTGTTGCTGACTGCGGCGGCTTTTTGGCAGGTACTGGACAACAGCTTTGTCAACTACGACGACGAAGTCTACGTGACCCAGAATCGTCCGGTTCAGTCGGGGCTGACGGCCCAATCGCTGCGGTGGGCCTTCACAACGTTCCACACCGGGAACTGGCATCCCCTGACCTGGATTTCCCATATGCTGGATTGCCAGTTGTTCGATTTGAATCCAAAAGGGCATCACCTGACCAGCCTGCTGTTTCACCTGGCAAACACCCTGCTGCTTTTCACCGCCCTGACCCGAATGACCGGCGCGCCCTGGCCGAGTGCTTTTGCCGCTCTCCTGTTTGGCATCCATCCAGTCCACGTGGAATCGGTCGCATGGGTGGCCGAGCGCAAGGATGTGCTGAGCACCTTCTTTTGGATGTTGACGATGCTGGCCTACCGGCGCTACGTCCAAAGACCGCAGACAGGCAATTACCTGCTCGTGGGCTTGTGTCTCGCATTGGGCCTGATGTCCAAGCCGATGCTGGTGACCCTGCCGTTTGTCCTGCTGCTGCTCGATTACTGGCCGCTGCGGCGCCTTGCCGCAGAAAACGGAAAGAGGGCGAACCCGGGGGCCGCGGCCCGAAGACTGATTCTTGAGAAACTGCCTTTTTTTGCTCTGGCGCTTGCTTCCAGTGTCGTGACCTTCTTTGCGCAGCGCGCCGGCGGAGCGGTGGACTCTCTGGACCATCTTCCCTTACCTGCCCGCATCTCCAACGCACTGGAGAGCTACGTCCGATACATTGCCATGATGGTCTGGCCTGACAATCTGGCGGTCCTGTACCCGCATCCCCGCACAAGTCTGCCGTTCTTGCTGGCCGCCGGATCTTTTCTGCTGCTGGCCTCGGCGACTTTTCTGGCCATCAGAAGCGCAAGAAAGAAGCCCTATCTCCCGGTCGGCTGGCTCTGGTACCTGGGAACCCTGGTTCCCGTGATCGGCCTGGTGCAGATCGGAGCACAGGCCCGGGCGGACCGTTATACCTATGTCCCGTTGATTGGACTGTTTGTCATTGTTGCCTGGGGCGTCCCCGATCT
This sequence comes from Acidobacteriota bacterium, assembly GCA_016199665.1. Taxonomy (GTDB): domain Bacteria; phylum Acidobacteriota; class UBA6911; order JACQSX01; family JACQSX01; genus JACQSX01. Next base: position 8,160 of record JACQGG010000089.1, read on the forward strand.
GCTGGCGCAGTGGCGCCATCGCAGGCTGGGATTCCGTGTGGCTGCGGGGATCGTGACCGCTGCCCTTGTGATTGTGACCCGGTTCCAGGTGGGCCACTGGCGCGACAACTTCTCGCTGTTCGCGCAGCAGGTGCGGGCCACTCCCGACAACCCGGTCGCGCACAATACTCTGGGAGCGGAGTTCCTCCTTCGCGGCCGGACCGAAGAAGCCCGGTTCCATTTTTCCAAGGCGGTCCTTCTCAATCCCGGCTACTCCAAGGCCCGCTACAATCTTGGTCTTCTTCTCAGCCAGCAGGGGAAAACCGAAGAGGCCATCGACCACTACCAGGAGGCCCTGCGGATTGAGCCCGACTACGCAAAGGCTCACTTGAACCTGGGGGTGGCGCTTGCCCGGCAAGGGCAATTTGGCGAGGCTTTCGAACACTACCGGCGCGCCGCGCAGTTGCAGCCGGACTATCCGGAAGCCCATCTGAATTTAGGGATTGAACTGGCCCGGCAAGGCAGGCTCAACCAAGCAGTTGAACATTTCACACAAGCAGCCCGCATCAAACCTGACTTTGCGCAGGCACACTATCAGCTTGCCCGCGCTTACCTCGCGCTGCGCGACTCCGATGCTGCACAAAGCGAATACGTGAAGGTCCAGGCCTTGAATCCAGGACTGGCCGACAATTTGAGAACCCTCATGGGCCGGTGAGCCGGCAAGATCCCGGCGGGCGTTCAATGGAGCCTTGGCCGTCAGAGAAGCGGCCGGGCTTTCAACGCAACCGCCGCCTTCAGCTTTTCCACAGCTTTCCGAAACGAACAGAGCTTTTTCCACAAGGGATGCGGGGCCTTATCCACAGAAATCTTGGCTCCACTCAAAATTCCTCGACGCCAACGCCAGGGAAATTCCTTAAGATAGGAGGCGGCGGTTTGTTGCGGGCAACTGACCGCGGGCAACTGACAACTGACAACTGAAGGCTGACCGCTGACGGCTGAAAGCTGACCGCGCTGACGGCTGACCGCAGGCGGATCGGGAATTTATTAGCATGGCCACCAAAGACATTACGCTGGAAAAAACACTGCCGCATAATCTGGACGCGGAGCGCTCGGTCCTGGGCGCGATTCTGCTGGACGACCGGCTGTACAATCACGCGGCCGAGTTTTTGACCCGGGAGGACTTCTACCCGGAAAACCACAAGGTACTCTTCGGCCGCATGGAAACGCTTTCCGGAGCCTCACGCCCCATCGACCTGATTACGTTAAAGGACGAGCTGAACCGGACGGGCGAACTGGAGACAATCGGCGGGGCCGCCTACATCGCTTCTCTTATTGACGGAGTGCCGCGCACCAGCAACATCGAGCACTACGCGCGGATCGTCAAGGACAAGTCAGTCCTGCGGCGGCTGATTTACTCAGCCAACGAGATCATCCTCAAGAGCTTCAGCACCGAAGAAGACGCCCTGGATATTCTGGAGGAGGCCGAAAAATCGATCTTCGAAATCAGCGAAGACAACATCCAGACCGGCTTTGTTGAAATCAACGAGCTGCTGAAGCACTCTATCGCCAACATCGAACAGCGCGCCGGACGCCAGGAACTGGTCACCGGAGTGGAGACCGGCTTTTATGAGCTGGACCCGCTGACGGCAGGATTTCAGAAATCCGAGCTGGTCATCGTCGCCGCGCGGCCCGGTTTGGGGAAAACCGCCTTCTGTCTGAATGTGGCCGCCCATGCGGCACTGCGGAACGGGCTGGTGGTGGGAATTTTCAGCCTGGAAATGGCGGGCACGCAACTGGTCCATCGCCTGCTCTGCTCGGAAGCGCGCCAGGACGCGTCACGCGCCCGCAACGGTACGCTCGGCCGGGAGGGGATCCGCAAGATCGTAGAGGCCGCCGAGAGACTGTCGGAAGCCAAGATTTACATCGACGACACCGCGGGCATTTCCATCGTGGAGATGCGTTCCAAGGCGCGCCGGCTGAAGGCGGACGCCGGTCTGGACCTGGCCATCGTCGACTACCTGCAGTTGATGTCGGGGCGCGCGCGCTACGAAAACCGCCAGCAGGAAATTTCGGCGATCTCCCGCTCCCTTAAAGGACTGGCCAAGGAACTCAATATCCCGGTGGTGGCGATCTCGCAGTTGAGCCGCGCCCCGGAGCAGCGGCGCGGGGATCATCAACCGCAGTTGTCTGATTTAAGGGAAAGCGGCTCCATCGAACAGGACGCCGACCTGGTCCTTTTCCTCTACAAGCCTCCCGCGCCGGCCGACGAGCCGACCGGCTTCGGAGATGACCGCCTCATCGAGCTGATCATCGGCAAGCAGCGCAACGGCCCGACCGGAAGGATGAAGCTGGTCTTCCAGGGTGAATATACTCGCTTCGAAAATCCCGCGAGAGAAGAGTGATTTCCCGGCTCCCTTCAGGCATTCACCCCTGTTGGGCCGAGGTGTCGCTCTCCCGGCTGGAGCAGAATCTGCAGGCCATCCGTCGCCACGTCGGCGCTCCCCGAGTTGACATCTCCTGCGTGGTCAAGGCCGACGCCTACGGACACGGCGCGGTGACCGTGTCGCAGTTTCTGCAGACGCTCCGGGTCCGGCGCTTCGCGGTGGCCACCGTGGAGGAGGGCATCGAGCTCCGACAGAACGGAATCGACGGGGAGATTCTCGTGCTGTGCGGCGCGCCGGCGGGCCAGGAGCGCGCCGCGGCGGAGCAGGAGCTCACCGTTGCCGTTCATTCCCTGGAGCAGTGCGATCGGCTCATCGCCCTGGGATTGCGGCTGCGCGCCCACCTGAAGTTCAACTCCGGCATGAACCGCCTCGGTCTGTCCCAATCCGATTTGGTCGCGGCGGCCGGCCGGCTGCGATCCAGCCCGGTGGAAGTCGCCGGCGTCTATTCGCATCTGTCGTCGGCCGATGAAGCGGACGAGACCTATTCGCGGCAGCAGTTGCGGCGATTCGACGCCGCCACGCAAACCCGGGCCTGGGGGGCGCGGCACCTGGCGCACAGCGGAGGGCTGCGGTTTCGCGAAGCGCTGTTTGATTTTGTTCGCATCGGGCTGCTGCTGTACGGCTACAACCCGGTTGCTTCGGGACTCCCCATCGTGGTTCAGCCGATTCTCTGCTGGAAGGCGAAAGCGCTGCAAATTGAGGCCGTTCCGGCCGGGTCTCCCGTCTCGTACTCTCGAACCTTCGTGACGGAGAGTCCCGCGAGAATCGCCACGCTCGCGGTTGGCTACGCCGACGGATTTTCTCGAAAATTCTCCAACTCCGGATATGTCCTGGCAGCGGGGAAACGCTGCCGGGTTCTGGGCAGTGTAACCATGGACATGACCGTCGTCGACGTGACGGGTGTGGAAGCCGGATTGGAGACCGAGTTTGAGATCCTCAGCGATCAGAGAAATGCGGCGGATCTTGCCGCGGATCTGGGAACGGTCCCCTGGGAAGTTCTCTGCGCCATTGGAGCGCGGGTTACGCGCGTGTACGTTTGACGGCCTCTGAATTGCTTTGTAAAAGCGGGCGAAATTCCTTATCATGGCCCAGGAAAGCTGAGGCCGCGTAGCGACTGACGACAAAACCCTGTTCTCGTTGTTTTGGCAGAAAAGGAGCACTCCATGGGCCAGTGGGTCTTGAGAGCTTTGTTCGTATTGATCCTGGCGGCCACCAGCTATTATTTCCGCCCTTTTGCTCTTCCCGCCGTTCCCCATGCGTTAATCCTGGGCTGCGTGCTGGCAGCCGCCATCGTCGTTTTCGAGTTGTGCGTGCGGCGCTTGACTCTGAAAACTCTGGTAGGAGCGGCAATCGGGTCCATCGCGGGTATTCTCGGCGCCAGCCTGATCAGTCTCGTGCTTTCCCGCATGACGTTTTTTGATTCTCCCAGCGCCACATTCCTGCAAATTCTGATTCTGGCCTTCATGACCTACGTGGGACTGATCCTGGGCGTGGCCAAGGGAGAACTGCTCAGCCTGGAGGAATTCCTGGGCGGCGGCGACGGCAAGAAAATTACCAAGATCCTGGATACCAGCGTGATCATTGACGGCCGCGTGTGCGACATCATTGAAACCGGATTTCTGGAAGGACAGATCCTGGTGCCTGAGTTTGTGCTGCGCGAACTGCAGCTGGTCGCCGATTCCGCCGACTCCATCAAACGGAACCGCGGCCGGCGCGGCCTGGACATTCTGCAGAAAATCCAGAAGAACACCACCATCGATTCAAAAATCGTCGAAATGGATTTTCCGGAGATTCGCGAAGTGGACATGAAACTTATCGAGCTGGCGCGCCGCACCGGAGCCAAGATTGTGACCAACGACTTCAACCTGAACAAGGTGGCGCAACTGCGCGGCGTCGAGGTCTTGAACATCAACGAGCTGGCCAACGCCATAAAGCCGGTGGTGTTGCCCGGCGAAAGCATGCGCGTGTTCATCCTCAAAGAGGGGAAAGAGTACAACCAGGGAGTCGCCTACCTGGACGACGGCACCATGGTGGTTGTGGATAATGCGCGCAAGATGATCGGCAAGACAGTTGACGTACTGGTCACCAGCGTGTTGCAGACCACCGCCGGCAAAATGATTTTCGGCAAGTTCGCCGAACACCCCGACAACCGGGTCGAGTTTGATCGCGACCGTCTCCATAGCCAGATGTAATGAAGTGCGCGGCGATTGTCGCAGCCGGCGGCAGCGGCTCTCGGCTCAACCCGGACACCCCCAAGCAGTTGCTTCCATTCGGAGGATGCCCGTTGTTTCTCTGGTCGGTAAACGTCTTTTTGAAAGTGAAGCGGATTACCGAGATTGCCGTCGCGGTTCCTGCGGATCGGATCGCCCAGTTTCAACAGGCGGCTCAGGGAATTCCAAACATCTTGTGGGCCACCGGAGGGGTCCGGCGGCAGGATTCCGTCAGGGCGGGTCTGCGGGCCACATCATCCGATTTGGACGTTGTGCTGGTGCATGACGCTGCCCGCCCGCTGATCACGCCGCAATTGGTGGATCTGCTCATTGATACCGCGCACCAGTATGGCGCCGCCATTCCGGTTACGCCGGTGACAGAAACGCTCAAAGCCGTGCTGCACAGCCGTGTGGTTCGGACTCTCGACCGCTCCGGAATCTTTTGCGCCCAGACTCCTCAGGCGTTTCACCGGGAGATGCTGCAGCGGGTGTTCGAGTCGGTGCCGCCGGAGCAAAACTGGACGGACGAAGCCTCCATGCTGGAATTCTTGGGGCTCCCGGTCGCGGTCATCCCCGGTGACAGGCGCAACATCAAGATCACCTATCCGGAGGACTTCCAGTATGCCGAATGCCTGCTCGGGCAGACGTCGAAGGAGTAAGGCGGGTCATGTCGGAAGTCACATTGCGCAAGGTCACAAAGTCACTGTCTAAGTCGTCTGCCCAGTTCGCACCATGAGAGTCGGCATTGGAATTGATTTCCACCGGCTGGTTGCCGGCCGCAAGCTGATTCTCGGCGGAGTGGAGATCCAGCACGACCGGGGACTGGAAGGGCATTCCGACGCCGACGCCCTGGCGCACGCCATCTGCGACGCCCTGCTGGGGGCCGCCGGCCTGGAAGACATCGGGCATTATTTCCCCGACACGGATCCCCAATATCGGAATATCTCCAGCCTGGAACTGCTGCGTCAGGTCGCCGCAACCGTCCGCGATCTCGGCTTTGAAATTGAAAACGTCGACTCCATGCTCTGCCTGGAGGCGCCCCGGATCTCGCCCCATCGAGAGGAAATGAGGCGGCGCATCGCAGCCGCCCTCGGCATCGCTCCATCCCAGGTGGCCGTCAAGGCGACGACCCTGGAGGGGTGCGGCGCCATCGGACGCGGCGAAGGAATCGCCGCCCAGGCGATTGCGGCGCTGAAACCGCGGGAGGGCGGGAAAACTTTGCTAACATAACACGGATGTACCTGGCGTTCCTGTGGCACATGCACCAGCCCTGTTACCAGGATCCGCAGACGGGATCCCATTGGCTGCCGTGGGTCCGCCTGCATGCCCTGCGGCACTACTTCGACATGGTGGCGCGGCTGGAAAATTTCCCAAATCTTCGCTGCAACGTGAATGTGGTTCCCTCTTTGCTGATGCAGTTGGATGACTGCCAGCAGACGACCGTCGAGGATCGGTTTCTCGCGCTGGCCGCAAGGCCCGCCGCCGACCTGACGCCCGCCGACAAGGCGTTTCTTCTGGAAGAGTTCTTTTCCCTCAACCGGGAACGGATGGTCAAACCGCTTCCCCGCTACCGAGAGCTGCTGCAGGCGCGAAACTCCGCCGCAAGAGGGGAGGGAATCTGGGATATCTCCCGTTTTTCCGAGTGCGACTATCGCGACTTGCAGACCTGGTTCTACCTGGCATGGTCGGGCGAGTCGCTGCAGCAGGAGCCGATGGTGCGTTACCTCGTCTCAAAGGGGCGAGACTTCACTGAAACGGACAAGCAGGAACTCTTCCACCTGCAGCGATCCTTCATCTCCAGGATTGTTCCTCTCTACCGCCGCCTTCATGACAGCCACCGGATCGAACTGAGCTGCTCCCCCCTTTACCACCCGATTCTTCCGTTGCTGTGCGATTTTCGCAGCGCGCAGGCTGCCTCGCCCGACGTTCCCCTCCCCAATGTCATGTTTCGCCACCCCGAGGATGCCGAATTTCAGGTGCGCGAGGCGATTCGCTATACAACGGAGCGACTCGGCATACGGCCGCGCGGCATGTGGCCGTCGGAAGGCGCGCTCAGTCCCCAGGTGGTCGCTCACATGATCCGCGCCGGCTTGGAGTGGACAGCCTCCGACGAAATCATGCTGCGGCGATCCGGGGGCGACACGGCGCAGGCGCGGCATTTTTTCCCGTATCGCGTCGGCCAGGGAGACGGCGCCATTTCAATTTTTTTCAGGGACCGGACACTTTCCGATCTCATCGGCTTCACCTATTCGCACTGGCCGGAAAAGGACGCCGCCGGCGACCTGATGAATCGGTTGATGGGAATCGCAGCCACCGCCGAGCCCGAGGCGGTGGTTTCCATTATGCTGGACGGAGAAAACGCCTGGGAATATTATCCGGAACATGCACATGTTTTCTGGGACACTCTGTTTACGCTCCTGGACAGGCAAACGGAAATCCGGCCGGTCACGTTCTCCCACTACCTGGCGGAACATCCAGCCCGGCTGGAACTGGAGGAGCTGCATACCGGCTCCTGGATTCAGGGAGAGCTGCGAACCTGGATCGGACACCCGGAAAAGAACCGGGCCTGGGAACTTCTGGCGGAGACCCGTGAAACCGCAGCCGCGCGGACCTGTCCCGCAAGCCATCCCGAGGTCTGGAATCAGATCTATATCGCCCAAGGCAGCGACTGGTTCTGGTGGTACGGCGACGACCATTATTCCGCCCACCGCCGCGACTTTGACCTGCTGTTCCGGAAGCGCCTGCAGGCTGCTTATGAGAAAATGGGCATTCCGGTCCCCGAAGTGCTCCACCAGCCGATACTGGAAACGCAGGACTTCAACGCAATCGAGCCGCCCGTTGCCGAAATCCACCCCACGCTTGATGGCCGCGTATCGGACTACTTCGAATGGCTGGGAGCGGGCAGGATCACTGGCGCGGTTGTCTCGGGCGCGATGCACCCGTCCCATTCAATCCTGCGGCAGGTGCTGTTCGGGTTCAACCAACAGAATCTGTGCCTCCGGATGGATCTGACAAACGCCGCGGAGCTGAAACGGGGGGAGGGCCGCTGGAAGATTGAAATCTCGTTTCAGCGGCCGGCGGTTCTATCCGTGGAGATCTCAAACCAGGCCGATTTGTTCTCCGCGTGGCTGATTTGCGGCGACCGGCGAGAGCCGCTGTCCATGTTCGCCCTGCAGCATATCGCGGAGGTGGCGGTCCCGATGAAGACGCTGGCGGCCACACGCGACAACCAGATCCAGTGGTTCATCCAAGTCTGGAAGAATGGGCGACCGGTGGAGCGCTGGCCCCGCACCGGGACGTTTTCCCTGGGGATGGGACCGGACCGGGAGCATCGCGCCTGGATGGTATGAAAAGTGCGGATCGCAGATGGATGATAGATGAAGGGATCAGGGATCAGGGATCAGGGATGATGGATGAATGGCTGGCAGGTGACGGGTGACTCGTCATCTACCATCCGTCATCTACCATCCATCATCTATCATCCATCATCTATGATCAGCCTTGATTTGCGATTTGCGATTTAGGAGAGGAGGACTAAGTGCCTGAACTGCGGCATGACCCGATACAAAAGCGATGGGTGATTATCTCCACGGAGAGAGGAAGGCGGCCCGATGACTTTTTCGTTGATAACACGACACCCTCCGATGGATTTTGCCCCTTTTGCGAAGGGAGTGAGGGCAAAACGCCGCCGGAGATCTTCGCCTTCCGGCCGCAGGGCTCTCCCCGCGATACCCCGGGTTGGCAGGTCCGGGTGGTTCCAAACAAATTTCCGGCGCTGCGCATCGAAGGCGAGTTGAACCGCCACGCCCATGGAATCTACGACGCCATGAACGGGATCGGCGCCCACGAGGTCATTCTGGAGACCCCGCAGCACGACGTGCATCTGGCAGATACTCCCTTTGCCCAGCTTGAGCTGGTATTGCGCGCCTACCGCGACCGGCTTCGCGATCTGCTCAATGATCGCCGCTTCAAGTACGTGATGATTTTCCGAAACTACGGCTCGGCGGCGGGGGCCACGCTGGCCCACCCTCACAGCCAGCTGATCGCAACCCCGGTGACGCCAAAGACGGTGGCTCTGGAGCTGCAGTCGGCCATGGAACACTACGTCGTCAAGGAGCGGTGCCTCTTTTGCGACATCATCCGCGCCGAGATGGAGGAAGGAACCCGGGTCATCGCCGCCAGCGAACAGTTTGTCGTCCTGGCGCCCTACGCCTCCCGGTTTCCGTTTGAAATCTTCCTGGCGCCCCGGCGGCACCGGCATGATTTTGCCGCCATCACCGATGAGGAAATCCGCTCGCTGGCGGTGATTTTCCGCACCACCCTGCAGCGCATCAAGGCGGCGCTCAAGGACCCTCCCTACAATTTCCTCATTCACACCACTCCCAATACGCGCAGCACGGATCGCACAACCTATTGGCAGACGATCGAACATGATTTTCACTGGCACATTGAAATTCTGCCGCGGCTGACGCGCGTCGCCGGCTTCGAGTGGGGCGCGGGGTTCTACATCAACCCGACGGCTCCCGAGGAAGCCGCCCAATTTCTGCGCGAAGTGGAATTGTGACCCGGCGCGGCGGGAACGACCGGCTGAAAGTTCTCATTGCCGCGGCCGAAGCGACGCCCTTCGCCAAAGTGGGAGGGTTGGGCGATGCGGTCAGCGGGCTGGCCGGGGCCTTGTCGCGACTGGAGGTGGATGCGCGTGTCATTGTGCCGCGCTACGGCTCCCTGGAGCGCGTTGAAACCCTCAGCCGGACGGCCGACCTGGGAATCACTCCCCTGGAGGTGTACTCCTTTGGCGCCGCCCTGCTGGAGTCCAGGCTTCCCGGATCGCAGGTTCCCGTTTATTTTGTGGAAAATGCAGACTTCTTCGCCCGAGCTGGAATTTACCACGACCCGCAGTCCGGGGAAGGTTTTCCAGACAACTTCCAGCGTTTTGTCTTCTTTATGAAGGCGGTGCTGACGGCATGCCGCCGCCTGGACTGGATCCCGGATGTGATTCACTGCAATGACTCGCATACCGGCCTGATTCCCGCGTATCTGAAGCTCCGGAATGACGCGAACTCCCCTCTGCGCCGCACCGCTTCCCTGTTCACCATTCACAACCTCTCCTATCAAGGCCGCGCCGGTTCGGACTTGTTTAAGCTTACCGATCTGCCGCGCGACATGGCGCGTCCCGATGGGCCGTTTCAGTCCGGTTCGGAACTCAACCTGATGAAGGCTGGAATTGTGTTCGCCGACGTTCTTAATACCGTCAGCCCCACTTATGCCCATGAAATTCAGGATGGCGAGGAATTCGGATACGGCTTGCAGGCGGAGCTCCAGCGCCGGGGCCGGGACCTGTACGGGATCCTGAACGGAATCGACTGCGATGAATGGAACCCTGCAACCGACCGGTACATTCCACGGTGCTTCCACGCGGCGCGGTTGGCCGGGAAAGCAGAGAACAAGATGGAGCTGCAGCGCTTCTTGGGATTTCCAGTCAACGCAGCTACTCCACTTATAGGAATGATCAGCCGCCTGGTGGAGCAGAAGGGACTGCACCTGCTGCTGCAGGCGGCGGGAGAACTGCTGGCGCTGAACCTTCA
>JACQGG010000005.1 GCA_016199665.1 Acidobacteriota bacterium
AGCTTACCAGAATGCCACCTCGGTCACCAATCTGGGGTTTCTCCAAACGTCTTAGAGTCTTACGGCCGCGGATGCGGAACCGCTGGGTGGGGGTGACAACAGTGGTTTCTCGGCGGGGGTTTCGGGTAGAATAGCCGGCTTTGTAGCTGTCATTTCAGCCACCGAATACAGAGGAAAGGGAGTCGGCATGGCATCGGTGATGAAAACTCTCCTGCTCAACCCGCCGAGTTTTGAAGGGTTTGACGGCGGGGCGAGTTCGCGCTGGCCCGCAACGCGGGAAATTGAGTCGTACTGGTATCCGGTCTGGCTGACTTACCCTGCCGGCATGCTTCCCGGTAGCCGGCTGCTGGATGCCCCGCCCCATAAGATCACGCCGCTGCAGACAATCCAGATTGCTCGAGACTACGAGTTTCTGGTGCTCTTTACTTCAACGGTCGGATTTGCCAGTGACCTGCGCCTGGTGCGCATGATCAAGGAGGCGAACCCCGCGCTGAAGGTGGCGTTTGTCGGGCCGCACGTACAGGTGCAGCCTCTGGAGAGCCTGCGAGCCAGCCAAGACATCGACTTTGTGGTGAGTGGGGAATTTGATCGCGCCGTTGTGGAGTTTGCGCAGGGGAAACCGCTGGCGGAAATTCCGGGTACCAGCTTCCGGAAAGAGGGCCGGATCGTGCACAATCCGTCCAGTCCCCAGCTCCAGACAGCGGATCTGGACCGGCTCCCGTTTGCCACCGACGTTTACCATCGGGACTTGGTGATTGAAAACTACAATGTTCCGTTCCTGATGCACCCCTTCGTTTCCTTGTACACGTCGCGCGGATGCCCGGCGATGTGCACTTTTTGCCTCTGGCCGCAGACCCTCTCGGGTCACGCCTGGCGGGTTCGCTCCAGCGAGAACGTCGCGCAGGAAATCCGCCGCGCGCTGCAGCTTTTCCCGCAGGCCAAGGAATTCTTTTTTGACGACGACACCTATAACATCCGCAAAGAGCGGGTTTTGGAGCTTTGCGCCAAATTCAAGCCGCTGAAATTCCGCTGGTCTTGCACGGCGCGGGTGCACAGCGACTATGAAACGCTTAAGGCCATGGCCGACGCGGGCGCCCGGCTTTTCATCGTCGGCTTTGAATCCGGCGACCCCCAGATCCTCAAGAACATCAAGAAAGGGGCGACGGTGGAGATGGCCAGAGCGTTCGCGAAGAATTGCAAGAAGGTCGGTATCGTGATTCACGGCGACTTCATCATCGGTTTGCCGGGTGAGACTCGAGAAACCATTCAACGCACTATGGACTTTGCGCGTGAGCTTGATAGCGAGACGATTCAGGTTTCCATCGCGCATGCCTACCCCGGAACCGAGATGTATGATGACCTGGCCCGCAGCCACTCCATGGCAACTGAGGCGCTGGCCGATGCCGGGGGCCATCAGTTGCCCCACATCGAGTATCCGGGTCTGCGGCGCGAAGAGATGATGGCGGCCGTCAACCGGTTCTATGACTCGTACTATTTCCGGCCGCGCGTTGTCTGGCGGATTGCGCGCAAGGCGCTGTGGGACAGGCACGAGCGCCAGCGGCTCACGCATGAGGCGATTGCCTTTCTTCATCTGCGCGCGGAGCGGTGGAGATACGCCCGCCGCAGGCCGGAGGAAAAACCGGCGGAAACCCTGGTTTGACGGCCCTCTAGGAACCACTTTTTCGCAGCTCAGTCTGCAAAAAAGCGTAGCTACGTTGCGGTGCAAAATGAGTTTGACCGCCACCGCAGAGCCGCAGAGATCGCGGAGAACACGCGGAGAGCCATGCTTCTGCGCCTGCTCTGCGCCCTCGGGCGTCTCGGCGGTGAGCTCAAAAGGAATGCCAATGCTCGCCAGCCTGCAAGCCAAGACCTGTACTCTGCTGGTCCTGATGGTTTCTTTCAGTTCCCTGGGCAACGTCCTGCTGAGCAAGGGGATGAAGGAGGTGGGTGAAGTGCGCGAATGGTCGGCGGCCCCCCTGGCGGTCACATTCGTCAGAACATTTACCAGTGGCACCGTCTGGCTGGGCATTGCCAGCCTCCTCCTCTTTTTTGTCTCTTATATGCTGGTGCTCTCCTGGGCCGATTACAGCTATGTCCTGCCGGCGTCGGCCACCGGCTACGCCGTGGTGGCGCTGCTGGGCTATGTCATGCTGGGTGAGGCGGTGACGCCGGTGCGCTGGGCGGGTGTATTGCTGATTTGCCTTGGAGTGGCGCTGGTCAGCCGCACGCCGCCCAGAACAACTTTCCAGGAGTAAGGGTGCGGACTGCATTGTTCGTCGCGGTGATCGTGCTGGCGGGAACCGGCGGTGAGATCGCCGTGTCCCACGTCATGAAGCGCATGGGCGAGGTCAAGGATTTTGCGCCGCTGGCTGTGGTCCGGGTGCTCCGGCGGGCGTTTCGGGCCGGGTGGATGTGGGCGGGCATCGCGCTCATGGCGCTCGGATTTTTTGCGCTGCTGCTGCTGCTCTCCTGGGAAGACGTCAGCTTTGTTGTTCCGGCAACCGCGCTCAGCTACGCCGTTGGAACTCTGGGCGCGAAGCTCTTGTTGAGGGAGCGGGTGACTCGCATCCGATGGGCAGGCGTGCTCCTGGTCTGTGCCGGCGTGGCGCTGGTCTGGATGGGATAGTCAGAGTGATCGGGTGAAACGGGTTCGCCTCTGTTTAAGACCACCGTACTCCTTGGAACCGTTTGCAGCATTGGCTATTACCTCCTTTGCCTCTGGGCGGCCAGGCGCTTTCTTCGCAGACCCGCCACCGCGGCGGCTTTTGCGCCGCCGGTATCGATTCTGAAGCCGCTGAGCGGAACCGATCCTCAACTCTACGATAATCTTCGCAGCCACTGCCTCCAGAAATATCCCCAGTTTGAAACTATTTTTGGCGTTAGAGACCCGAACGACGCGGCGGTTCCGGTTGTGGAGCGTCTGATTCGCGAGTTCCCGGCACAATCTCTCCGACTGGTCGTCTGTCCCAAGGCGCTGGGAACCAATTTCAAGGTCAGCAATCTGATCCAGATGTGCGCTCTTGCCGGTCACGAGTACCTGCTGGTCAATGACAGCGACATTCGAGTGGAATCCGACTATCTTCAACGCGTGATGGCGCTGTTTTCCAGCCCGCGAGTCGGCATGGTCACCTGTTTGTATCGCGCGATTGCAGCCGGCACGCTGGGATCGAAACTGGAAGCCTCCGGCATCGAAACCAGCTTTGCCGCCGGGGTGCTGGTGGCTCTTCATCTTGAGGGAAGCCTGCATTTCGCGCTGGGGTCGACGCTGGCGCTCCGGCGGTCCGCGCTCGTCTCAATCGGAGGTCTGGAGTCCCTGCTTGACTATTTGGCCGATGACTTTGAGCTGGGCCGCCGGATTGCGGACGCCGGCTTTGAAGTAGTGCTCTCGCAGGTTGTGGTTGACAACTTTCTGCCCCATTACTCGTTTCGCGGTTTTTTGCGGCACCAGTTGCGGTGGGCGCGCAGCACAAGGAACTCCAGACCTTGGGGCTATCTGGGCCTGGTTCTCACCTTCGGACTCGCCTGGGCCCTGCTTGCTGCGGCTTCTTCCCGCGGAGCTGCCTGGGGATGGGGTCTGCTCCTGTGCGTATTGGCGCTGCGCCTTGGCGTCGCCGTGGCGCTCGGACACGGGGTTCTGAAGAATCGGCAGACGGTGCGCCAGCTTTGGCTGGTTCCAATCAGCGATCTGGTCGGCCTGGCGATATGGGTCTGGAGCTATGCGGGCCGGCGAGTATCCTGGCGGGGGCATGAATTTACGCTGCAGCAGGGGAAGCTGAGGCCGGGGTAATTG
>JACQGG010000090.1 GCA_016199665.1 Acidobacteriota bacterium
AGTTGAATCTAGCCCAGCGATTTATCGCTGGGTTGCCTTCCATTCGGGGCCCCGAGTCCCGTAGGGACGGCTGAACATTATCCCCAAACATATCGTGCGTCATATTCGATGTTGTGCTCCTTTAGAAACGCAAGAAATTCTTGCTGACAAGTCCTCTTCTTGTGGTGCTTTTCCTGATTTTCCGATGTACGCGATTGTCGCCTTCAGTTTACCCAGCGATGAATCGCTGGGCTAAATTCAACTGCCCCTCCAGGGCAGTCCCAATGTAGAAACTCCAGAGCTGAGCCCGCTTCAGCCGCTGCCGCGCCAGGCGGCGGGTTCGGGGGCAGACGGCGCTACTGTTCCGGCGCGTCCCCGCTTCGGTTTGCAGATGGCGGCGCCGGCGCCGGCTGAGATGCCCGGTCATAGGCCACTTTGCCGTCAAGGATGACCATTTCAATCGGCAGCTCTCCGATCTTATCCTCAGGCGCCGTCAGGTAGTCCCCCCCCAGAACCACAAGATCCGCAAGCTTTCCAGGCTCCAGCGTCCCTCGGCTGTTCTCCAAGAAGTAAAAGTAGGCGGCCCATACCGTCGCGGCTCGCAAGGCGTCCTCCCGGCTGATGGCTTCGTGTTTCCCCCAGAGCTTGCCGTCGTATTCGTTTTTCCGGGTGATGAAGTCTTCGATGCACTGCAGGTAAGAGGTAAATGTCGGGTCATCCGCGTCGCGGTTGGGCTCGATGGAAACCTTGACACCCGCCTGGATCATGCTCTTCATGGGACTCATGTTGTTGACCGCATCCGCCCCGTACTGCTTTACATAAAGGGTGTAATTGTCCTTGATGGCAAAAAGATACGAAGGACCCACGGAAGCAGTCATTCCCAGCCTGCCCATCTCCTGTACCTGCTCTTGAGTTCTCATGGGCGTGTGAGAATTCCCCCATCTTTTCCCCAGAATCGATTTCTCCCCGTTGGCCTTCCGGACCGCGTCCAGAACCGTCTCCATGCCTCCATCGCCCTGCGTGTGCATATCCGTGATGTTCCAGCCATAGCGATTCGCGAGAATGACGTTCTTGAAGTCGCTCGTCTCCTTCCAGCTCATATCTCCTGAAGGATCATACCCCATGCCGTCCTGGCTCCAGGCCCACTTGGCCTCTCCGAAAAGACCGAAGCTCCCCGTGGGTATGGTCGCAATTTTCGGCTTGATCGAAAAGAGACCGCCAAACCTTGGAATTCCATCCACGGGACCCACGGTAATCCCCGTGATCTTGAACCAGTCGTCCCCGATTCCCATGATGTTTCCCAGGCGCTTGAAGTACGCTTCCACGTTGGGGTTGTACATCGGGAACTCGTGGGTAATGGCGACGCGAGTCGCAAGCTCCTTTCTGGCCCACAGCTCATGCAGGATCGTGACATTCACTCCCGCATTGCGCCCTCCCATGGTCGTGACGCCCAACGACCGATATTTCTCCAGATTCTGCTTTGTTTTCCGGATAAGCGGCTCGAGGTCTTTCGGCCAGGGCATGACGTCGTAGCTGAGGACGCCGCTGGCCCAGCCGCGAACGTGACCGGTAGGTTGTCCGTTCTTGTCCTTGATGACCCCGGGCACGTCCAAACCGATCAGATTCAGCACCCTGCTGTTAACCACGGACCAGGAAGTGTCAAAATTCACCCTGACGGGATTGTTCGGCGCGATCGAGTCCAGCAGCTTCGCGTTAAGGCCGTACACGAGCGCTGGAACCCTGTCCGCCTCAACCCACACCCACTCGCCCGGCTTGGTGGCATCGATCTTTTCTTTCAGCTCCCTCAGATAAGCGTCGGGTTCATGCGCCTTAAGCGGCCTGGTCCTGCCAACCCCTCCTGCCACAAAGAAGGAGTGAGGGTTAACGAATCCGGGAACTATGGATCTTCCGGCCAAGTCGATCTTCCGAGTTTTGGGCCCGGCCATCTTGAGTATTCTTGCCGACTCGCCCACGGCGAGCACTCTCCGGTCGCGAAGCGCGATGGCCGGTGCAATGGCAAATTTTTCATCCACCGTGATGACTTTCCCGTTATAGAGAACCAGATCTGCATAGGCCAGGACTTCCGGCGCAATGTCCTGCGCATAGAGCGCCGGAACAGCCGGCCCGACTCCATTGAAGATGATTCCCAAGGCAAGAGCCCCGGCGCAGCCCCAATTCCTCATTTTTTCTCCCCCCATACAGCTAGGGGCCGGATCGCCGTTTTTCCAAGAGCGCAACTCTTCTCTCCAGCGCCGCGAATTCGTCGATGTCGACCTTCTTCCTCAGACCGGTCTTGATGAATTCCAAGTCCATCTTCATAATCTCAATATCCTCGGAATTCTTCGCCACCATATCTCTTAAAGCTGAGAGCTGTTTCTGCAGCTCCTCGAGGCCCTCGGCGATCAGTTGCAGGCCGGATTTGAACTCCTCAAAGACCACCGACACGAAGCGCTGGTACTCTTCTCGCTGTTCCTTCAAAATGCGTTCCAACGGGATGTCCGCCATTATTGGAGTCCAGTCCTCATGTCCTTCAGGCTGAGAACAATTCCTTAAGGCCTCAGCGGGCTCACTTCTTCTGATGCATCACTTTCCCGCCCACCAGGGTCATCACGACAGGAATATCTGAGATCTGCTCTTCGGGCACGCTCATGTAATCTCCACCCAGGATGACCAGGTCGGCCAGCTTACCCGGCTCGATGGTCCCGAGGATCTTCTCATCGCCGTAAGCCATCGACGCCCAGTTGGTGGCCATCCAGAGCACCTCTTTGCGGGTGATCCTTTCATCCGGACCCCAGATCTGGCCCGTCGAGTCATTCTTGCGCGTTATAAATTTCTCCAGGGCTCCCAGGTAAGTAAACCCCGCCGGCATGGGGGGAGCGCCTTGACCGTGGGTCTCTTCCGGCGGTTCGTAGCTGTAATTGCTCTCCAGCACCGGTTTCAGTCCGGCATTGATCATGCTTCGGACTGGAAACATCCGGTGAATCGCGTCCGCGCCATAGGTGATCTTGTAGACGTCCACAACACCGTTTTCCATGAAAAGATACTTGGATCTTATCGACATCACCGCATCGTATTGAGCCAGCCTCTTGATCTGCTCCGGCGTCCTCATATCCCCGTGCATCATCGAGAATCGCCTCCCCTTGACCGGCCGGTCTTTGTTGGCCGTATCGAAGGCCTCCAGCAGAATCTCCACCCCCCGATCACCCCGGGTGTGCAGGTCGGTGATGTTCCAGCCGTACCGGTTGGCCAGGATGATGGTGTTGAAGTCGCTGTACTTCCTCCAGTCCATGCCCGGCGCTGAGAGCTCATACTTGCTCTCGCCGTAGGACCCGTAGGCGCCCGCCCCCGGGGGCTCGGCCAGCTTCGGTTTAAGGGTCAAAACGCCGGCCCTGTCCGGAGTTCCATCCAGCGACATCACCGTCCCTCCGCCGATCCGAAACCAGTCATCCCCCACGTACATGAGATTCCCGATCCTCTTGTAAAATGCATCCGCGTGAGCGTTCAGCCTGGCAAAGTCGTGGCTGAGCCGTATGCGAAGCGGAAGCTCCCCGCGCTCCCAGAGGGTGTGCAGCACGGTGGTCGCCAGACCATTGATTTGTCCCCCCATGGCCGTCACGCCATCGGCACTGGCGTTCAGCAATACCTGCTTCTGCTCCCGCACCAACGGCTCCAGATCCTTGGGCCAGGGCACGGATTCGTAGGTCACGCGGCCGTGGGCAAAGCCCCTCAGGTGGCCATTCGGTTCTCCCTTCTCGTCCTTGGCGATGCCGGGCATTTCCCCCGGGTAGTCCTGCAACACTTCCTTCAAAGCTATACTGTTGACCACGCTGTCCAGGGCGTAATTGACCAGCAGCGGATTATTCGGGGCCACCGTGTCCAGGACGTACCGGTTCAGGTTGTGCTGATCGTAGGTCAGCTTGGTGATGGGGATGTCCACCACGACCCACTCGCCCGGCTTGGCCGCGTCTACCACCTTTTTGATATTTCTCAAGCCCGTGTCCATGTCCGGAAACTTGAGCGACACGACTCCGTACGGCCCCGATGCTCCATGGTTTCCGATAAAATTGTCGTCCGCATGAACTGCGTGGAAACCGGGAATGACCGAATTGCCCTTCATATCAATCTTCACCGTTTTCGGACCCGCCGTTCTGAGGATTTTCGAATCTTCCCCGACGGCCAGAATCTTTCCATCCCGGATCGCCACGGCCGGGGCAACCGTAAACTTGTCGTCCGCGGTCAGCACCTTGCCGTTGTAAAACACCATATCTGCGTAGGACAAAACCAACGCATCAACGTCCTGCGGCGCTTGTGACAAGGCCGGCGCACCGCGCAATAACAATAGAATGCCGAATACCGGCAGACTCAAAGTTTTCCGAATCATGTCTCCCTCCAAGAATAAAAATGTACATCTACCAAACTAACCCCCGGTTGGTCACGGAACCGCGCGCATAAGCGAGCCGCGGGGCATGAGGAACATGGATCGATCTTGCAGGGTCTGCGCGGCTGCGGGGCGGCAAACGGGTTCCTCTTCGTCGCTCGTCGTCAACGATGCGCACTGGCATCGCCCCTCCCCTCGCTCCTCGACACCACCTCGCAAGCCCCACCCGCAGAAGGTATGGGTATTTACCGAACACGACACTATTAAGAGCTACTTTCCGGTGCATCAAAACTCACTTTCTTGCGCTCACCGCCGAGACGCCGAGGGCGTAGAGCCGGCACAGAGGCGTTCTTCTCCGCGCGTTCTCCGCGATCTCTGCGGCTCTGCGGTGGCGGTCAAACTCATTTTGCACCGGAAAGTTGCTAAGCTACCCTCCCACAGGCCGGAATTTGTATGTCTTGGACGACTTGCTTTCCTCCTGGAACCACTGCTCATCCCGATCCTTATCGTAAGTGACCTTACCTCCCAGGATCACTTTCAAAATCGGCATATCTGAAATCTTCTCCTCTGGCACCGCCATGTAGTCTCCGCCCAAGATCACAAAGTCCGCCAGCTTCCCGGGCTCGATCGACCCGAGGATCTTCTCATCCTGGTGATAGTACGATGCCCATGTGGTCGCCATTTTCAGCACTTCCTGCCGGGTCGCCCTCTCGTTGGGTCCCCAGACCTTTCCTGTTTTCATATTTTTCCGGGTGACAAACAGCTCCATGGCAGTCAGATAAAGGTTCTGGTCATCGAAAAACTTTGAAAATTCAGGAGGGGGGCCCTCTTGACGTCCCGACATTCCACCGCCGGCCTTCCACCTTGCCGTATTGGTGACCTCCATGACCGGCTTCATGCCCGAGTCAATGATGCCGCGAATCGGAGACATGCCGGCCACCTCATCCGCTCCGTACTTCCTCGCGAGACGGTCCACTCCTTCGCCCCGGAAGAGGTATTCCGAAGACATGGACAACACGGTATCGTAGCCGGCCAGTCTTTTTTGAAGGTCTGGGGGCCGCATCAGTCCGTGCACCATGCCGAATCTCCGGCCTTTAACCGGGCTTACCTTATTCGCCTCGTCCATCATCTCAAGAAACAGTTGCACTCCCCCGTCTCCCTGGATGTGCAAATCGCTGATATTCCAACCATACTTTGCCACTGTTAAACCGATCGCGTAATCGCCGTATTTCTTCCAGTCCATTCCCGGCTTGACCGTCTCCACCCACTTATTCTGCCCGTAGGCGCCGAAACCGGTGTCTGAGAGTTCCCGTTGCGCCTTGCGCGTAAAATGTCCGCCCGCTCCGTCGATCGAATCAATCGTGGCGCCGGCGATCTTAAACCACTCGTCTCCGACCTGCATGAGATTGCCCAGCCGTTTGGCCCATCTCTCAGTTCGAGGGTTGAGCCGCGGAAACTCAGTATGGAGACGAACGCGCATCGGCATCTGGCCTCGCCTTTGAAGCTCCCTCAGGATGGTGATCGTCAGTCCACTGGTGCGCGTACCCAACGCGGTGACCCCCATCCGGTTGATAAATTTCCGGCGTACCATTTCGTTCTGAATCATCTCCTCCAACTGCGCTCCCTCCGGGAAGGGTATGATCTCGTAACTCAGTATTCCGTATGCGGCGCCCGTGACCCGGCCGTCATACTTGCCGTCTTTATCGGTAAAGAGACCCGACAGCACGTATTCGTCCGACATATCGTCCTTGAGCGTCGCCAGCGCCTTGCTGTTCACAAATCCAGTCGTGTTGTCCAGATTCACCAGCAGCATGTGGTTGGGAGCGACGGAGTCCAGCATCTGTACGTTCAATTTATACACGGCGCCGGTCCGATCCAGGTTCACAAAGACCCACTCTCCGGGAGCCGCCTTGTCTACCGACGTTTTAATTTTCCGCAGACAGTCATCCAGCACATCGCAATGGTAGGAGGTATAGTTCTTCATCCAATAGGGCCCGGCTGGAGCATGGCTCCCCTCGGCGCCGACCGAGTGCGTGTCAATAAAACCCGGGGTGACCGTATTTCCCTGCAAGTCGATCCGGACCGTCTTGGGCCCCGCCAGTTTCTGGATCAGCGCCGTCTCCCCGACCGCCAGAATCTTCCCGTCGCGCACCGCCACAGCCTGGGCGATGCTGAATTTGTCATCGACCGTCATGACCTTTCCGTTGTACAAAACCATGTCGGCATAAAGGTACTGCAGCACCTCAGGCTCGATAGCTGACTGCTGCCCCAACACAATTGCGCCGCCAAGGCCCAACGCCAAAATGAGCGTAAGAGAACACAATAGAAGTGCGCAAAATCCGGGTGTGAATCGATTCATAGTGGACTCCCCTTGGAAAAAGAGTTGCCGGCACAATTGCTTCTTACTCTATTCCTTGATTTAGGTATCGATCAAATGTCACATCCTTGTGTCGCACTTGTCAACAGGAAAAGCAGCGGATTAACCCGAAGAGTGGCGCCGGCGGCTTAGGGCCGAAGGCGGCTGCTTACTCAATGTCCGAATGGAAAATCTCCGCCAGTCCTCTGCGGAACTCCGCGCGCTCTGCGCCTCCGCGGTCCATGAACTCACCGACACGGCCAGAACTCAGTCGCTCCGGCCTTCTGGACGCGGGCCCTTGGGTCGCCCATCCGCCCAATGAAGTCCACACGGAAATTCTTCAGAGCTGCGACAATAAATCGGGTGAAACGATCCAGGCATGGGGGCATCCGCCCCTTGGAGGCCTGGGACAAACGGCGTGCAGCGCTTGCGGCTTGGGAAAACGGGAAGGGTCTTGGTCTGAGATTTGCTTTTATTTCGTCCGTGCAAGCGCCGTTCTGCGTGCGATAAGCTGGAAACCTGTATCATGCTAGAGACGAGGTTGAATGAAGGCGATCTCCTGGACTATCCTGCACGGCATCTGAATCAGAAGCCTGAACCTGTATTTTGGAGAAACGAGGTTGAATGAAGGCGGCCATTTTTGAAGGTCCGGGGCGTCGTTTGGTTGTGCGGGATGTCGAGCAGCCCACTCCGGGCCGCCAGGACATTCTGGTTCGGGTCGCCGCCTGCGGCCTTTGCCACAGCGATCTTCACTACCTGGACCACGGCGTTTCCACCCAAAAGCCGCCGCCTCTGATTCTGGGGCATGAAGCGGCGGGAGTGGTGGAAGAGGCCGGCGACGAAGTCACCGGGTTCGCTGCGGGAGACCGCGTCCTGCTTCCAACCATGATCACCTGCGGGCAATGCTCTTATTGTCTCATGGGAAGGGAAAACCTCTGTCCCCGGCAGGAAATGTTCGGCAACCAGCGTGACGGCGCATTTGCACAGTACATCGCGGCGCCGGCGCGTTCCTGCTTCCCCTTGCCCGCCGGGATTTCGCTGGCCAAGGCTTGCATTATCGCCGATGCGCTTTCCACCCCTTACCACGCGGTCAAGAACCGGGGCCGGGTTCAGGTGGGCGACCATGTGGCGGTGATCGGCTGCGGCGGCATCGGTATGAATGCCGTCCAATGCGCCGCCTTGGCCGGGGGGCGCGTCATCGCCATTGACAAGGTGGCGGCAAAGCTGGAGCTGGCCCGAACCCTGGGCGCCGCCGCCACGATCAACGCCAGCCAGATGGAAAACGTTGCCAGCCAGGTCCGGAAGTTAACGCAGGGAGGGGCGGATATTGTTTTTGAGGCAATCGGAAGACCCGAGACACAGCGACTCGGTTTTGACTCGCTGCGCCGCGGCGGGCGTCTCTGCCTGGTCGGTTACAGTCCTGACATGCTCCAGCTTCCCGCCGGAAAACTCACCTACTTTGAAATCGAGGTGATTGGCAGCCTGGGGTGTCGAAGAGCCGACTATCCGGCGCTCATCGAACTGGTCCGGAGCGGCCGGCTGCAGCTTGATTCCCTCATCAGCGCGACCTACTCCCTGGAAGATATTAACCTTGGGTTTGACGCCCTGCGCCAGGGAGAATCTCTTCGCTCAGTCGTATTGCCAAACGGAGAAGCAGAAGCATGGAAACAATAACGCCGTTCAACCCCACCAGTTTCCTTTTCGAAATACACGAGCAGGTGGCGCGCATCACCCTGAACCGTCCTGAAAGGCTGAATGCCCTCACCTTCAAAGTCTACCAGGAACTCTCCGAGGTTTTTGCCGGGCTGCAGACACGTGAGGATGTGCGCGTGGTGGTCATTTCCGGCGCGGGCCGGGCGTTCTGCTCCGGTGGAGACGTGCGAGAAATCATTCCGGAACTGCTGGGCAAGGACGTTGCGACCCTGACTCAATACAACCGCATGACCGAGTCGTTGGTGCTGAACATCAGAAAACTTGGCAAACCGGTGCTGGCGGCGGTCAATGGGATCGCCGCAGGCGCCGGCGCGGCGCTGGCGTTGGCCTGCGATTTCAGGATCGCCTCCGAGACCGCTGCCTTTGCCTTCCTTTTCACCCAGGTCGGCCTGGCCGCCGCCGACATGGGCGTTTGTTATTTTCTGGCCAAGGTCGTAGGTCTCGGGCGGGCCACCGAGTGGATGATGCTGGCCAAGAAAGTCACCGCTGCGGAGGCCTACCAGGCCGGGTTGGTCAATGCCGTCGTAGCGCCAGAAAAATTCGAAGCAGAGGTCGAAGAGTGGGTCGGCCGGCTCAAGGCAGCGCCCCCCTTGGCGTTGACCGTAACCAAGGAAATCCTGAACCAGGCCCTTTCTGCCGACTTGGAAACCGCCGTACAGGTCGAAATTTACGGCCAGACGCTTTGCATGCAAAGCATGGATTTTCAGGAAGCGCACCGCGCGGCGCAGGAAAAGAGAAAACCGGTCTTCACAGGAAAGTGATTCTTGCGCCGGGCAGCCGGAATCATCGAACACTCTGTCCGCCATCGACGACCAATGTGGAACCGGTGACCCAATCGGATGCGGAAGAAACCAGGAAAAGAGCGGCGCCGGTGAGATCCTGCGGGCGCCCGGCTCGGCGCAGGGGAATAAGGCGCCGGACGTATTCAGCGCCGGCCTTGCTTTCAAGGAATTTGCGGTTCATGTCGGTGACGACATAACCAGGACAAAGAGCATTCACCTGAATGTTATCCGGGGCCCATTCAAGAGCGGCGATGCGGGTGAACTGGACGAGCGCCGCTTTGCTGGCAGCGTAGGCCGCCATTCCTTTTTCAGGATAGAGAGCGGAAATGGATGCGATGTTGAGGATCTTCCCCCTCCCTGCGTCTTTCATCACCCGGGCGCAGGCTCTGGCACAGAAGACCGCACCCCGGAGATTGGCGCTCATCACGCGATCCCAGTCTTCCGGCCCGAGGTCCACAATCATCCTCACATCGGCCATCCCGGCATTGTTGATCAGAATATCCAATCGCCCCGACTCCCTTCGCGCCCGGCCCACCATCTGTTCGACGGCGTCAATCTCGGTGATATCGACCTGCTCGATGAGGCATTTCCGGGCATGGCGCCGAATCTGCCGTGCGGTTTCCTGAAGCCGGGCCCGGTTGCGCGAGCAGATGACCAAGTCCGCGCCCCAGCGCGCGAGTTCAATGGCCAGATGCCGTCCAATGCCACGGCTGGCGCCGGTAACCAGGGCGACTTTACCCTCGACGGAAAAAAGATTCATGGGCTGCGCCTATTGTACTCGGATTTGCGCTCGGGGATCCTTCATCGCAATCCACCTCTATCAAAACCAGCAAGCCAACGCCAACTTCCCGTTGACCGCGCGCGCCGGCAGCGCCCGATCGGCTCTAGCCCGAAAACCCTGTTCAGCGCCAGGCGATTCTGCTACATTTGGCAACATTTAACTACTTTCCGGTGCGAAATGAATTTGACCGCCACCGCAGAGAATTCATGGAGAAGCACGCTTCTGCGTATGCTCGGCGCAGCAAGTTGGCAACTTCTTGTTTTTTGCAAAGTTTTTCTACCGCGGAGGCGCGGAGGACGCAGAGGCGGCGCAGAGAAAAAACCTCCGCG
>JACQGG010000084.1 GCA_016199665.1 Acidobacteriota bacterium
CAGAGGTCGCAGCGCGGCAGAGCCGCAACCCTGGCGTGAACGGGGGCGGATTGTGTGGCGTCTCTCCCGAGGCCATGCTGCTGCGAGCCCGCCGTTTCTGGGCGGGCGACAGATTCCTGGCACAGGAGCGAAGACTTCCGCTGCCGCCCGCCAAAGAGCGGCGGGCTTTAGACGTCTTGAAGAAGACCGCTCCCAGGGCTCCGCTGCGCTTCGCCCTGGGCCAGTGTCTACTCGCCCGCCCCAGGCGGCGGGCTTCTCGCCGACAACCGGGGCCGCCGCATTTTGCGCGCTGACGCCACGGGTCGCCTGAAATCTTCGCGCCATGAAAAGAAACTGACTGTTAGCAGTGCAGAGGGCGCAGAGAAAGCGCAGAGTTGCCGCTGTGAGTGGGGCTATGACGACTACAGCCTGAAGGTGGAAAATCTCCCCAAAGCGCCGACGAAACCTGGCCAGCAGGAGTTGTTCGGTGAGGAGGCGGAGGTATGAAGCGCAAGGCCGCGCCTTCAGAGCGTCCGTCGCCGGTCTATGAGCGCATCCGGCAGATTCTCGAGTCAGCCAAGGCCAACGTAGCACGCTCCGTCAATTCGACGCAGGTTGTGGCTTACTGGCTCATCGGGCGCGAGATCGTGGAGGAGGAGCAAAAAGGGCAAAGGCGCGCCGATTACGGTGAACGGCTTTTACGTGATCTGGAGGAAAGGCTTCGCAAAGACTTCGGGACGGGTTACTCGTATTCTAACCTCAAGTTCATACGCCAGTTTTACCTCGCCTTTCCTCTTCTTTTGAACGGCGTGGAGATTGGCTACGCAGTGCGTAGCCAATTCGGCGGTTCACGAAAAGGCTACGCGCTGCGTGGCAAAACGTCACCGGTGTTAACTCCAACGCTGCCAAGCCGTACCAGGGGCGGGCACTCCATGCCGATCTACTCTACGATCTTGCCAGGCAGGCAGTGCAGCATTTC
The DNA here is from genome assembly GCA_016199665.1 of Acidobacteriota bacterium. GTDB lineage: Bacteria > Acidobacteriota > UBA6911 > JACQSX01 > JACQSX01 > JACQSX01. Next base: position 959 of record JACQGG010000084.1, read on the forward strand.
CTCACTTATCTCTCGAAAGACGATACGCGCAAAGTGCTGCGCCTTCACCAGCGCGAGATTGCCCGGTTCATCCACGCCCAGATGCAGAACTACTATTGGGAAGACGCCGTCGATTACGAAGTGAAGATCACCAAGGGCTTCACCGATTTGAAGGAGAGCGCCTACACGGCCTCTGAGAAGGGGCCGCCGCTCGACTATCGCCAACCACCAGCGGAAATGTGGGGACAGACTACTCAATCAGGCGGGCGCATCCTTGCGGCACTGTCCGAACCGCGCGCGGCAGCAAGCGGCGCGGACAATGGAACTCGATGCATCCATGAAACCAACGGAATACTGCTGGCCGCCACAGGGTCACAGAGACCAAACAAGATCGATGGAAGCTCATCATTCCCCGCCGCTCGCTTACGCTCGCGGTTCCGTACGGTTACAGCCCAGCGCATCCTTGCGGCACTGTCGCAGCGGCACTGTCCGAACCGCGCATGGACTCCGACGTCCCCGGCACAGGGAACCCTGTCCCAACCTACTGGCAGAAGATGCGCGAGATCCCATTCGAGTACGGGCTGGGCAGTTTCGCTGCGATCAACAACGCCCTGCTGCGATCTCACCGAGACACGGCTGTCCATGACTTTCTGGACGGCGTGTGTATCCGGCCTGAGCATCGAGCAAAACTGGCCGATCTAAAGGACCAGGGGTCGAAATCGGACGCCAGGTTGAGGTTTCATCGGGCCACCAATCTGGCCAACATCAAATCCCTGCTTATGACCCTGCAGCGCGCTCCACTGACCGAGACGACATTGAGCGGAATCTCCCCAGAAAGGGTTTCATCCAGGAAGAGAGCGATCACCGCTATTTCTATTTCTACCACGAGTTTGAGAGGCAGCGAACGGGACCCTTCACATATACCTCGAGGGGTAGCGGATACAAGGTTTATGGAACCCCGTTGCTCGGTCAGATGAAAACCCAGCTACGGTTGAACACCATCAGGGAAGTCGCGGATCTGTGCAAATGCCCAATCTCCGCCGAAGACTACAACGAGGTGCTCCGAAAAAACGGTGTATTCTGATTTCGCTCGAGCTGACAACGCCCGTTCTTCCCTGTGCGGCGATCACAGGTGCTTGAGGAAATAGCGGGTAATCAGGTATCCGTCGTACCAACTGAATGGAAACATTCCGGTGGTGTAATGGCCGCACGGCAAATCGGCGCGCTCATAAGGGATCCCCCGCCGGCGGTATTCGGAAAAAAGCTGTTCGGTCAGCTCCGGGAGAAAAGTGGTGTCGTAGCGCGCCGTGATCAGAAGATGCCTCCGATAATTCTCCTTCACCCGCGCGACGAAGCTGTAGGGACTGATCGGCAACCAATAGCAACGCAGCTCTTCGAGCGCGATGTGCGGCTCCAGTCCCTGGCGAACAAACCGGGTGGAAAGGCCGGTCCAGACAACATCGGCAAAATAGTTGCTGACATGATTGAAAACCGCCACTTTGATGTCGGGCTCATGCGCCAGCGCCAGATACCCGATGCAGCTCCCGATGCTGGTCCCCATCACTCCGATCCTCTTGAACCCCTGGCGCCGCAGCCAGCGGACCACGGCCCGGACTTCAATGACGGACTGGCGCGACGCGTGAAGCGTTCGCGCCAGATTGGGACTCACCATGTAATCGGAGCGCTCGGTCTGGGCCGGCCGCCGCAGGTCATGGTACGGAAGTGAAAGCCGCACCGCGCTGACATCGAAAAAGTTGAAGACCCGGGCCAGCGCGAAATAGCTTTGCGGCTGCGCATTCCAGTGCGGCAGAATTATGACCGCTCGATCTCCGCCGGATTTCAGAAAGAGCCGCGCCTGGACCCGGTCGTTGGGGTCGATTCCGCTGGGAAGCGGAGAATGAAAGGTAAGCTGATCGCCCTCGACCCGGAAATCGGGCTCGGCGGGAATCGCAAAGAAGCGGTCTGAGTTCCGGAGCGCTTCCTCCACAAAAAGGCGCAGCCTCTCGCGGGGCTCTGCGCTTCCATCCAAAGGGAGCCACTCGACCCCGATCTCAAACGGGAGTACGCGCCGGTTGGTGTCGCGAAACGAACACTCGCGTTCTTTTTTCTCGATGTACCTTTGAAGCATGCGGTGGAACCGATTTGCTGCTAAATTGACGGTGGTCACAAGTCATGCTGCGTACGTTGCTGTTCGAGCTGGAGAAACGGGCCTGGCTGGTCGTCAGTCTGCTCGCCGTCGTCGCCATCCAGTTGTCGCCCACTCCTTCCGGCCTTACCTTTCAGGGGAAGCAGATGCTGGCAATCGTCCTGATGGCCATCATCCTGTATATCACAGAACCGGTTCCGTTGCCTGCGGTTGCGACACTGATCGTGCTGTTGCAGGCCTTCTACCGGATCGCGCCGCCGCAGGAGCTGGCGCGGTCGCTGATGAGCGATTCGCTGCTGTTCATCATCTCGACCCTGGTTCTTGCCGCCGCCGTCATCAAGCAGAACCTGGATCAAAGACTGCTCTGGTTTCTGCTGAAATTGACCGGCCCCAGCGTTGCAGCCGTGCTTTTTGGATTCGTGGTCGTTTGTTCGGTGCTGACCTCCTTTCTCGGAGAATCGGCAACCGCGTCGATCATGCTTCCGGTGGCGCTGGTTCTGATCCAGTTGTTCTCGGAACAGACGGGCCACCATCCCCGCTTCGCGTCGGTCCTGCTGTTTGCCATCGCGTTCGGCTGCGCTTACGCCGGCATCGGAACCCCCTCCGGGGGAGCGCGCAACGCCATCATGCTGGAATACTGGGACCGCCTGGGTGCGGTGCAGGTGTCTTATCTGCAGTGGATTCGATACGGGTATCCGCTGCTGTTGGTGCAGATCCCGCTGCTCTATCTGGTGGTGCGCCGCTCGTTTCAGTTCGAGGCGGCGAGCCTGCGCGAATCGATGGTGCTGCTGCGGCGCCGGGTGCGCGCCGGCGGAAGGCTGCATGCGCGCGACTGGCTGACAATTCTTGTGCTGGGGGTCACGATACTCGCCTGGATATTCTTCAGCTCCGCCTGGGGACTGGGCATTCCGGGGATTTTCGGAGTGAGCCTGATGATGATTTTGGGAATCCTTGACTGGGACGACATCAATCATCGCGTGAATTGGGGGGTGATCCTGTTGTACGCTGGTAGCGTCTCGATGGGGGTTGGGGTGTACACCAGCGGCGCGGCCGACTGGGTCGGCGTTTCCCTCACTGACTTCCTGAACCGTCACGGCCTGAATCACGGGATGGTCCTGTTTTTTGCGGTCGGATCCATCGCCATGGCGATGGCCAGCCTGACAGGGACCGCGGCAACGGTGGCCATCCTCGGTCCGGTCGTGCTCCGGCTGAGCGCGCTGACGCACAACAATCCAGTGATCATGGGAATGGTGCTGGTGGTTACTTCCGCGGCGGCCAATTTTACGCCAATGAGTTCTCCCGCCTGTACCATTGTTTATGGAAGCGGTCTGGTTCGGTCCCGCGACTATCTGAGAGTCGGGTGGAAGATGAGCTTGATCTCGTTCGGACTGGTGCTGATCTTCGCCCGCTTTGTCTGGCCGCACTTGTAAGCCGTAATTGTTGGACACTGAACATGCATCTGCTGGTCTGTATCGGCGGCGAAACTTATTCCAGGGGAACCCTGGTGCTGGCGGCTGAGTTTGCGGTGCGCCTGGGCGCCGATCTTTCCGTTCTGTACGTAGGACGTGCGGTCTCGCAGTTGCATCAGAAAGAGGTTCAGATTGCCAAGGAGAAACTGGCCGGCTGGATGATCGAGACGACGGAGATGAAAGTTCTCAACTCGGCGCAGGCGATCCTGCGCGAGATCGGATTGCTGCAAGTGGATGCGGGGGGGAAGGCGGAAGTCCGGCACGGTCTGAAGTCGGACATCTCAGGCGCCTTTGAGTTGCATCTCTACGGAAGCGAGGGTCGGAATGTCCGCCTTCGCTACCGCGAAGGCGAGATCGTCGACAACATCCGAAGAGAGACCGAGCAGATCTCCTATGACATGGTTTTTGTCGGCGCCAGCCAGAAGCGGCGCCTGGTGCACCGCATTTTGCAGTTCGTGCCGATCAGCACCATGATCATCAAGCAGCATGCAACCCTTCCGAACCGGATTCTCCTCTGCGTCAAGAAATCGCCCTCTTCCCGGCCCGCCGTCTGGTTCACGCTGCAGGCGGCACGGCTGCTGCGCATGCCGGTGGAACTGCTGGCAACGGCGCGCCTTCCCGCCGGCGCCGCCCGCCTGACCGGGCTGATCGAGCACTATGTGAAGCTGTGCGAGCGATTCAAGATCCCCTGCACCAGTTCGGTCCGGATCGGGAGCGCCCACGAAGTCATCCTGCGGGCGGCCACGCCGGAGCATCTGGTGGTGCTCGGTTCTGCCGGAACGGGCCAGATCCGGCAATACCTGTTTGGAAGCCTCCCCATCTGGGTCTCTCAAAAGGTCAGCGCTTCGGTGCTGGTAGTCAAGCAGGAAGACAGGCAGGGCCTGCGGAGTCTGTTCCGGAAATAGCAATCAGAACGCGCCGATGAAGTGCTCCAGATGCGGCGGCGCCTGCGGCGGGAAAGTGATTGCCACGATATCGAATCGAATGGGACAGCGATCCAAGCCGTAACGGTGGCAGAAGGCGCCTGCCAGGCGCACCAGTTGCTCCTGCTTTCCGGAGTTGACGGCCAGTTGCGGCGCAAAGCCGTCCTGGTGGCTGCGGCTCTTGACTTCCACAAACACCAACGTCTGCTGATCATAAGCGATCAGGTCGATTTCGCCGTTGGCAATGTGAAAATTCCGCGCCACCACGTCATACCCCTTGTTCAGCAAGAACCTCAATGCTTCGGTCTCGCCGGTCTGGCCGAGCTTCGGCAGGAAGCGGCGCTTCCATCTGCCGGCCTCACCGTGAAGCAGCCGTTTCACCCTGCGCCTCCATGTTTTCCAGCTTTGCCGCATCATAGCCAGTATCTGCCGGTTCTTGTGTACTCAACCCGGCTCTTCCCGGAATTGCGATTGTCGGATGACTTGACACAGAGGAAATCGTCGTCTTACGATGGCTTCACGAACTCCGAACACGACACTAGTCGAGGATTTCTTTTCTTGAGGAACAAACCGGTTGGGTTTGTTGAAACAAGCGGGCCGTCCAGGGCCGAGATGGAGTGGGAAACGAGTCTCGGCTCCATGCCTGCATTTTCTTTGGTGGCGCCGCGAAATAGAAAGACAGACGCTGCAAATTTTCCAATGTCAGGAGGTTAGTATGAGTCGACTTACCTGCAGGTCTCACCTGGTTCAGTTCTGTTCCTTTGCTCTTCTTTTGGCATTTGGCCCCGGAAGCACAACCTTGTTGCCGCAGTCGGACGTTTCTGTTCCACGCGAAGTAATGCCGTACCTTTATGTGGACATGATTTTGTATAACGGGAAAGTCTTGACCGTTGACGACAAATTCACCGTCGGCGAGGCTGTGGCAGTGCGGGATGGCAAGACCCTGGCGGTTGGGAGCAGCGCGCTAATTCAGAAGATGGCGGGTCCCAATACGGTTCGAATCGACTTGCAGGGAGGAACGCTCACCCCGGGCTTTATTGATTCCCACGCAAACGGGACACAAGGCTGGCACGGGCCTTCCGGACCCAGCTTCATGAAGAACTACAAGTCTATTTCGTGTCTTGACACGGGAACCCAGAAGGAAGATTTCGATGGCTGCCTGCGCAAGATCAAAGATTGGGTCGACAAAGCCCCTGCCGGAGAGTGGATCTTCGTAAGCCTCAACCGGACGGCCGCCGCTTATAAGTTCACCATGCCGATGCTCGACTCGATTTCCGGCGATCACCCCTTGCTTTGCAATCTGGGCAACACTGCGGGAATCGTCAATAGCAAGGCCTTTGCAATGCTGAACGACTATATGTCCGACGAATATGTTCAATCGGGGATCTTCAGAGATAAGGACGGGAAGCCCACAGGCATGATCGCCGGCGCCTCGTACGGAGTAATGAGCTATGAGGTCATGCCTTGGCCGACCGGGCAGTGGCTGGAGGAGATGATCCAGAAGGAAATTCTGCGGGAGAAGTTTATCAACCGAATGGGAGTCACCTCTTTGGGCTCTCGCATGAGCGGACTGTCCGTCCAGATAGCGAGAGAGATTCAGAACCGGGGCATTCGGCCGCTAAGGATTCGAGCCAGTATGGAACTGATGCGGCTGAACCCGCGCACCGAACAGTACTTGAGGCGAACCGGCAATCTCATGGACGTAGGGGATGAGTGGTTTAAGATCGGAGGCGCGACCGTCAGTTCGATGGATGGCGCGCAAGCGCACAATACGCGCAAACCGGCCAGGGAAATCGCGGCGTGGGACGCTTTTGGGCCTTATGGGATGACCAAATGGAAGGATATGGTTACACCGGACAAGGACTGGAAAAAGTACAGCGACTACGACAATGCTTTGATCGCGGGAAGGTACGGCTGGAACGTAAACGATCTTCACATTCAAGGTGACGCCGGACTGGAGGTGCTGCTGGAGATTATGGACAAGATCAACGAGACAAACCCCGTCAAGGGCAAGCATTACGGGACGGTGCACGGACTCTTTCGACCTCCGGACCTTGCCAAGAGGTTGGCTGCCTATGACGCCGTGATGTCTTTCTCTTCGCAGTACATTATGCGTGGGAATGGCGCGGAAAATCTGGCAAAGCGGTTTGGAGCAGACGAGGTGGCCGGCATGTCTCCTATTCGCGATTTGATCGACGTGGGCTTGAAGCCGGTGATGGAGGTCAATAATACGGCAGGTTTTCTCCGCGGCCGCAAGCCGGGCTATGGCAAGTATCTTGATAGCCAGAATCTCTTCCTCGACTCCATGGAGCTGTTTGTCACCCGGAAGAACAACCAGACAGGAAAGGTTTGGGGGCCCAACCAGAGAGTTACCCGAGAAGAGGTGTTGAAAATGGCGACATCCTGGGCGTCTCGCTTTTACGGCGATGAGAAGATCATGGGGAGAATTGAACCCGGCAAGCTTGCCGATTACGTGGTTCTGGGCGGAGACTACATGACGGCGCCGGAAGAACAGATTTCTGATCTGCCCATCTTGAAAGTGATCGTGGGAGGCAAGGTCACCTACGACCGGGCTCGCGATGAGGCCTGGTACCTGGAAACGCTGAAGCAGCTCAGTGGGACCTTGGACCCGAACGAGCAGCC
>JACQGG010000085.1 GCA_016199665.1 Acidobacteriota bacterium
GGGGGCTTCTATCGCCGCGCTGCATCCCGATGTTCTGATCGACGCGCGCATGCTCAAGCGCAATGACGGAACACGGATTGACCAGGCGCCGCTGGTGGGCGCGCTTGGCCCCGGGTATACGGCCGGGAGGGACTGCCACTTCGTAATCGAGACCGAGCGAGGGCACGACCTGGGGCGCGTCATCTACCGGGGGTCGGCCCGGCCGGACTCCGGAGAGCCGGCCCGTTTTCTGGGACACTCCAAAGACCGGACCGTTTACACGACCTGCGGCGGCATCTTCCATGGGAGGGTGAAAATCGGCGACTGGGTGGGCAAAGGCGCGGTCATCGGGAAAATTGACCAGACCGCCTTTATCGCCGGGATTTCCGGAACGGTTCGGGGTATACTGCGCTCGGGATTTCAGGTTCAGGAGAAAACAAAAATCGCCGACATTGATCCTCGGGGCCGGCCTGAGTACTGCAACACGGTCTCGGACCGCACCAACGCGATCGCAGGCGGGGTGCTGGAGGGAATTCTGGCGCTCAGAAAGATAATCGATTTGCGATAAATTCTTACAGAGGAGGACCCGTTTATGATGAGACAGTTGGCACGCGTGTTGGCTATGGCCGTGACCTCGGCGGCGCTGGTGGCCGCCCCTCGGGCGGCGCAGGTCGGGTCGCTTTTCAGCGAGGACGTCACGCTGCACGAGACCACCACCTCTTCCGGAATGCCCATGGGGGGCGGCAAAGAGAGCCGGGCAACAAGCTATTTCAGCGGCAATGCCATGAGGCACTCTTCCGATGCAGCGGATACGATCATCCGCTATGACCAGGGAAAGATCATCACCGTCGACCACAAGAAGAAAACCTACACGGAAATTACGCTGCAGGATCTGCAGCGCGCGCTGGAAAGCGCCGCCGCCGGTATGAACATGAAAAAGGAAGAGATGGAAGCGATGCGCCAGATGATGGGCCAGACCACCGGAGAAACCACCGTGACCAAACAGGGTCCAGGCGAGGCCATTGCGGGTTATTCCACGGAAAAGTACCTGGTCAAGATGCCGATGCTGGAAATGCAGATATGGACTGCGTCAGATCTGGCCGTGCCGGCGGTCTATTATGACGCCATGAAGCTCTCCATGCCTCCCAATCCCATGTTTGACATGGGCAAGATGTACGACGAGTTCAAGAAGATCAAGGGGATGACGGTCAAAACGGTCATGAACATGAGCATGATGGGAATGAACATGAGCACCACGACCGTTGTGACCTCAGTGGAAAAGGGCAAGATCCCGGCGTCGACGTTCGACGTACCCGCAGGCTACAAATCGGTCCCCATGAAGATGTGACCGGCGTTTTGGGGAGTGCCCTGACTTAAGGACACTCCCGGCGTTTGTGTCACCAAGGGATGCAGTCAAGGCGTCCCGTGGCTGCAGATCACGTAAACCGTATAGGAAGCTGTTCCCTCAACCGAAGTTCTTCACCGAACCGCAACCGTCAGCGGCGCGGAATATGAGTCAGGTTAGCGGCCGCTCTCGGAGAGCCGGATCATTGCGGAGAATACGGATGAACCGAACCGAAAAACCCTGGATAACGATTGCGGCTGCTCTTCTGATGACACTTCCTTTCTCGACACACTTGTCGGCGCAGGGCGAGGGGCTTGCCACAGTGCGGGGGACAATCCAGGGACAGGCGACCACCCCGCTTTCAGACGCCAAAGTCGTGGCAAGAAATCCCGACACCGGGCGAAGCCAGACGGCGGCTGCTGACGAGACCGGCCGGTTTGAAATCGCCGGACTTGCCCCGGGTCTTTACGAGTTTGAAGCCTCCCATCCCGGCTTCCTCAGCCAGACGCGCAGAGGCGTGCCGGTGGCAGCCGGTCAGTCGCTCACCCTCGAATTTGTCCTCCAGCCAAGCTCAGCCACGGCTTCGGCCGCTTCAGTTCAGAGAATCAGCGAAAGCCAGCTTGTGGGCCTTCCCCTGAACGGGCGCAGTTACAGCCAACTGGCGACGCTGCAGGCCGGGATGGCGGACCCGTCTGGCGAGCAGGCCTCTCGAGGAATCGGCGGGGGCAACCTCACCGTGTCCGGCGGGCGGTCCTCCTCCAATAATTTCCTGCTGGACGGAACCAACATTATGGATACCGGGAACCGGGTTCCCCGCAGCGCGGCAGGAGTCCAACTGGGCGCCGATGCGGTTTATCAGGTTCAGGTCTTCAGCACCAACTACGGCGCCGAGTATGGCCGCGGGAGCGGCGGCGTTCTCAACTCCATCACTCGTTCCGGCGCCAATGAGTTTCATGGAACATTGTTTGAGTACTTCCGCAACAGCAAGCTGGATGCGACCAAGTGGGAGGATAACGCCTCCGGCCGGCAGAAGTCCCCCTTCAAGCGCAACCAGTTCGGGTTCACGCTTACCGGACCGGTGCGAAAAGAGCGAACTTACTTTATGGTCAGCTACGAGGCGATGCGCGACCGCCTGACCACGACAGATTTGAGCTTCTTTCCCGACCAGAGAGCGAGGGATGGCATTATTACCGATGCACTTGGCAACGAAGTCCAGAGGATCCAGGTCAACCCCACGGTGAAACCCTATCTGGCACTGTATCCTCTGCCCAACGGGGCCTCAATTGGCGGAGGCTTCGGCCAAAACGGCGCCCAGATATTCCTGCCCACCGATGAAAATTACCTGACCCTTCGCGTGGACCACAAGATCTCCGACCGGGACAGCTTGTTCGCCCGCTACACGTTTGACGACGCCACCAGCACCGATTCTCAGGGCACTTTCCTTTTTCGGTCGAGGATTCAAAGCCGCCAGCAGTATCTGACCCTGGTGGGAACCCATATTTTCAGTCTCAGCTTTTTGACGGCATTTCGCTTCGGATACACCCGGCCCGTCGACGCCATCAACACCCTTTCTTCAATCGAGATTCCCCGCTCGTTGTACTTTGTGCCCGGCGCCCCGCAGTTCGGCCAGATCGAGATCCCCGGGATGCCGGCTTTCGGTCCTTTGGTGACCACGCCCGAAGCCAACAAGATGAACACGTTCCAATTTGCCAACGACACGGTCGTTCAGAAGGGGCCCCACGCGTTGAAGTTTGGATTCGAACTTCATCGCTATCGCTGGGACGTGGTTAATGGATTCACCCAGGGAGGATCCTGGTCCTTCAACAGCCTGGAGAGCTTTCTGCAAGGGGGGCCGGAAGGGACAACGTTGATCGTCGCGTTGCCGGGCTCAAACAACCAGAAGGCGTTCCGCCAAACGCTGATGGGATTTTACGCCCAGGATAATTACCGCATGAAGGGCAACTTGCAGCTCAGCCTGGGTCTCCGCTATGAGCCGGCCACCATCATCAAGGAAAAACATGGCCGGCTTGCTTACCTGCCCGACCCGGCGCGGGACACTCAGTTGCAGACCGGGCAAATGCTGAAGGACAACCCCTCGCTTGTTAACTTCTCGCCCCGCCTGGGGATCACCTGGGCGCCGGGGAACAACCGGGGGACGGTTGCCAGCGCAGGCTTTGGAATTTATTACGATCCTTTGCTTGAATACGTGATCGACCTTCAAAAAAATACCGCCCCCTTTTATAAGAGGGTCGTGAGAATCAATTTTGATTCTTCTGCGGTCTTTCCCGATGCAGTCGGCGCAGCGACTGCCGTGGCTGCGGCGACGCCGTTCCAGGTCGAGGGCCTGGACTATCATCATATTGCGACCCCAAGAGTCCTGCGTTACAACCTGACGCTGCAGCAACAAGCGGCCGGGGGCTTGCGATTCCAGGCGGCTTATGTCGGGGCCCGCGGGAACCACCTGTTTCGCGGCTATGAAGCCAACCTCTACCCGCTTCCCCAAAAGCGGGCGGATGGCTCGCTTTACTTTCCCCCCAATTCAGGTCCGATCAATCCCGCCTTCGGCGGAATCAGCATCATCAGCAGCGACGCGCAGTCGTTCTACAATTCTCTGCAGCTTTCAGCCGTTAAGAGCTTCGACCGGGGAACTTCTCTGCAAGCCAACTACACATACGGCAAGTCGGTGGATGACGCCTCGACGAGCAGCTCGGGGGCCTTCGCGGCGCCGAGTCGCCAGTACCCCCTGATGCGTACGCTGGATCGGAGCCTTTCAGATTTTGATCTCCGCCATCGTCTGGCCGTCAGTTATTTCCTCACCCTTCCTTTCGGCGGCGGACACCGCTGGCTAAACTCCCCCACCGTCTCGCATGTCCTGGGAGGCTGGCGACTGGGAGGGATTCTCTCATACCGGAGCGGGACTCCTCTCTTTCCGCGCCTCAATGTCCGGACTGCAGGATTTCTCTTTGTAGCCAATCGGCCAAACTTGCTTCCGGGCCATAGCAATAATCCCACAAAGGGCGTCACCACCGGCTGCTCCGGAGTCGCTGCCGGTCAGAAGCTGGGAGGGCCGGAGCTGTATTTTGATCCCTGTTCCTTCTCCGTCCCGGAGCCCGGCACTCTGGGCAACGTAGGACGCAACACCCTCATTGGCCCCTCGGCCTTCAGTATGGATATTTCCCTCCAGAAGGAATTTACCCTGGGCGGGGAACGGCGGCTCCAGTTCCGAGCGGAGTTCTTTAATCTGCCAAACCATCCGAATTTTGCCGGTCCCAGCGCCGGGTCCTCGGTGGTCTTCTCGGGCGCTTTCCCGGGACGATTCAACACGACGGCCGGGAGACTCCTGCGAACCGCCACAACTTCCCGGCAGATTCAGTTTGCCTTGCGACTCACCTTCTAGATCAATTCGCCAGCTCCTTGTGAAGCAGCGAGAGGAACAGACCCACGTCGGTGACGACACCGATGGCTTGAGCCGAGCCCCGGTCGCTTAACTTGGTCACGGTGGAAGCGTTAACGTCCACGCACACCGTAGTGACCCAGGACGGAATCATATTCCCCACTCCAATGGAGTGCAGCATCGTCCCCAGCATCAGGATCATTTCCAGACCCTCCACGGCTTCCGCGTAAGCCTCCTGCGCCGCGATCAAGTCCATGATCGTTTCGGGCAGCGGCCCGTCGTCCCGAATGCTTCCGGCCAGTACAAACGGGACGGGCCGGCGGACACACTCGTACATGATCCCGGATTTTAGAATGCCCGCCTCCACTGCCTGACGAATTCCGCCGGCATGATAGATCGTGTTGATGGCGCGCATGTGATTCTTGTGCCCGTCGCTGACCGTCACGCCGGTTTCCAGATTGACCCCGAGCGACGTCTGGTAGAGCGCGTGCTCGATGTCGTGCACTGCCAGCGCGTTTCCACTCAGGAGAACATCCACAAATCCCCTGCGGATAATGCCGGCCAGATAAGGAACGCCGCCCGTGTGCACCACGACGGGTCCCGCCACAACTCCGATGCGTGCGCCGCGGGCCTTGACATCGCGGACCATCTCGGCGAGCTTGGCGGTGGATATTTCAACGCGCCTTTCCGTAGAGACATCACTTGCCATGAAGGCAAAGCCGTAGCGATCGCGAGTCTTGAATTCCGGCTGGACCCGGATTCCTTCCACGCCGCAGACGACCGCACTCCCGGCCCGAATGTCGCGCAGCTTGCAGCAAATTACGCGACCTTTCTCAACAACCAGAATCGCGTCCATGCGCTGTTTCTCAGCTTCAACCCACGCTCCGGCGACGCGGACGTAAGTCCGATGATTGGTGGTCGAGTAGAAGTCTTCCGGCACGCAGCGATCCCTCGCAGCAGGCTTGACGACAGCGTCCTGCTCGCTGGGAACATAGCAGCCGAGCGACATCAGCTCCTCCAGCAGCGAAATCAGCGTGCTTCGGTCCGGCGCACGAATGCGCAACCGGGCGGTGGAAAACTCTTGGTTGGTGCGTCCAATGTCAAAGCGGAGGATTTCAAATTGACCCTTGCATTCAATGACCTTGTCCAAGATCCGGGTCATTAACTGCGAGTCGATCAAGTGTCCGCGCGCTTCAACGATTTCCGTGGCTTTCATAGGTTCACCTACGTTAGCACAGTTGGGGGTTGGGGAAGGGACGGCTCCTGTTCATCAAACATGAACATATGGCAC
>JACQGG010000003.1 GCA_016199665.1 Acidobacteriota bacterium
GATACCAGGCTTGCGGTCGCCTGCAGTAACTACACGGATGAACCTAAAATGTGGCGGCAGCTTGCCGTTCCTAGGATTCTGAGTGCTACGATGCCTCCCCACTGTCTGAACTGCAGAATTGCCACAAATGGCGTGAAGGATCGCCCTGAAGCGTGCTACACTCTTCTCACTTGATAAGACAGTCAGCGGAATGATGGGATAAGTCTCCAATTGGTGTAAGACGTAATAGGTGGGCGACGAGCTCGGCAAGGCAAATACTGTCTATTGAGCGCAAGTTTGTCCGTATCGAAGAACGCCGCCAGTGGAGTGAGGCGTCACTTTTTTTGTCATCGGCAGGTCAGGAGTGCCTGGACATTATGCGGTGCGAATCGAATCTGACCGCCACCGCAGAGCCTTCGCGCGGCGTAGCCGCAACCCAAGATCTCGTTGTGAACGGCAGTGGATCCGCCCTCAACGCAGAGACGCAGAGATCGCAGAGAACAACGCCTCTGCATTGCCTAAAGAGTTAGACCAGAAGTACGGTGTCGGTAACTACGAGTGAAAGGAGCTCCTTATGTTTCAGAAGAAAGGCGGCGGTAGTGTAATCGCGACGGCATTGGCGGTGGGGTTGGTCGTCTGGGTTGCGGCTTCCGGCCAGAAGGCCGGAGCGCCCGCCGACCGGCGTCCCTTGGTTTTTGAAAAGGCTCCCATACGAATGATTCAGGATCCGTATCCCACGTTTCACGGGATCGCGATGGACCTGGATCGGAGCGAAGTGATCATGACCGATGACAACACCGGCAGTTTGCTGGTGTATGGGAGCGACTTCCAGCCGACGGAGAGAATTCCGGAGCCCCGGCGAAAAATTGCGGGGCCAAAGACGCATCTGGGGTATGTCTGCACCGTGTCGATTTCCCCTGAACACAGGGAGATCTTTACAGTCGACAACGACTGGAAGGACAACATGGGCGTCTACCCTCTGGACGGCAACGGGGAAATAGCTCCCGGCCGGGAGCTGAACGTTGAACATGGCGCCTGGGGCATTGTCCTGGACCGCAAGCACGAGGAGATTTTCATCACAACCGAGCATGTCAACAAAGTCACCGTCTACCACAGAACGGCTCATGGCGACGACGATGCAGTGCGCTATATTCAAGGGGACAAGACCGGGCTGGCAGATCCGCACGGGATTTATGTGGATAACGAGAAGGACGAGATTTTTGTCGCCAACCATGGACACTGGCGCAAGACGGAACCCGGCGAGGGTTACACGCTGCAGATCGGAAAACGGGCCGAACAACCGGGCGGCAGCAGGGGAGGGGCTCAACCTCTAAGTCCCTCCACCGGAAAGTTTCTGCCTGCATCCATTACCGTTTTTTCCCGGACCGCGTCGGGCAACGTGGCGCCGCTGCGAACGATTGCAGGGCCGAAAACAAAGCTGAACTGGCCGCTGGGGGTTTATCTGGACACGGCGGGCGGGCATCTGGCGGTAGCGAACTCAGGCGACAATTCGATTCTGTTTTTTGACCGCAACGCCGACGGCGACGTGGCTCCAGTGCGGGTGCTGAAGGGTCCGGCGACGGGGCTGCAGGGGGTGAGCGGAATCCTCATCGATCCGAGGCGGGACGAGCTGTGGGTCACCAACTGGAACAGCCACACGGCAACGGTATATCCGCGGATGGCGGAAGGAAACGTGGCCCCGCTGCGGATGATACGGAGCGCGCCCAAAGGGGCCCCGGTCACCGGGTTTGGAAATCCCGGATCGGTTGCCTTCGATGCCAAGCGGGGAGAGATTCTAGTGCCGAACTGAGTAAGCCATCCGAGGATTTCGGCTTTCGCCAGGCTGGCGAAAGGAAATGCGGGGGCGATGAGGATTATCGAGGGTCAAAACACTTTGCTGGCGCGGACGGTGCACCAACTGGCCATCGACAGCGTGCATGACGAGATCGTGGCGCCCAATCCGTTCGCGGAGGCGATCTTGTTCTTCCGGGGCGGGGCCAACGGGGAGGAGGCGCCCATCCGGATCATTCAGGGACCGAAGACGATGCTGGGGTATTCGGACAACATTGAAGTGGATCCCCAACATAACGAGGTGTTCATGGCCCAGAGCCGCACCAATACAGTGCTTGTGTTTGATCGGGAGGCGAAGGGAGACGTCGCGCCGAAGCGGATTTTACATGGTCCGCGGACAAAATTGAACCGGCCCAGGAAGACCGCCGTAGATCCAGTCAACGATCTTCTGGTGGTCACCAACGGAGGGGAGCCGGAAGGTCTCCTGTTCTTCAAACGCTCCGATAGCGGAGACGTGGAACCGCAAGGTATCCTTTCCGGGCCCAAGACGGAAATCTCGCGTGAACATCGGGCGGGCGAGGTAGTCCTTTATCCGGAAGGCAAGAAAATTTTCGTAACCATGTCGAGGCGCGTGGGGGATCCGCGCGAGGGCAATCGGTTCGCTTCGGTGGCGGTCTGGAACTATGGCGACGTGGGCGATGTCCCGCCTTGGGCCATATTCAAAGGGAGACGGGCAGAGCTGAAAGGAAGCATGATGGGAATTGCTCTGAACCCGAAGGCCCAAGAGCTCATGGTGGCTCACAGCTACAATCCTCCCTCTTTGCTCGTCTACCACGTGCCCGAGCTTCTCAAGTGAGACTCCGGAACCTTTTGACAACCGGCCGGCGCTGAGGAATTATTTGAGGAATTTCTTATGATTGAATACTCGCGAAACTTACGCTCTGCTCTCCCCACTTCTCGGTTGACGCTATTTCTGATTGCCGGGTTGATTTCTCTGATCGCCGATTCCGCTCCTTTTTCTTGCGTGAAGGTGAGGGCTCAAGCGGCAGCGGAGTCGGCGACGCCGCCGGCAAAAAGGGCGCCACTTCGGGTTATTCGAGATCGTTACTCGGCCTTGAGTTCGGTTGCGGTGGATCTGGAACGAAACGAAGTCGTGGGAACTGATGAGAACCTCTTTCAGATTGTCGTCTATGAGCGCCTGGCCGACACGCCTCGTACCGCCGCCATGACCGAACCGAAGAGGGTCATTGGAGGGCTGAAAACGCGGATTGAATTCCAGTGCGGTGTGTACATTGATCCCGCATCCGGGGATATCTATTCCGTCAACAACGACACGGTGGACAAGCTGGTCATCTTTTCCCGTCAGGCCAAGGGAGATGTCCCGCCGGACCGATTTCTGGAAACTCCCCACGGGACCTTCGGGATCGCCGTCGATGAGGAAAAAGAGGAGCTGTTCTTAACCGTGCAGCACGATAACGCCGTAGTCGTTTACCGCAAGACGGCTTCCGGAAAGGATGCCCCGATTCGGCTGCTTCAAGGAGGCCGGACGGGACTGGCCGACCCTCATGGGATCGCGATCGATACGAAGAACCGGCTGATGTTTGTGGCCAACCACGGCAGCGTCCATTCGAAAATGGCGGACCCGCGGTTGGAGGGGATCTCTTCCTTGCAGATTAAGGCCAACTGGCCGCTGAACGAGGGAGCGCCCGGCTCGGGACGGATCTTGCCGCCGTCCATTACCGTCTATCCATTGGATGCAAGCGGGGACGCGATCCCTTTACGGGTCATTCAAGGTCCGAAAGCGCAGTTGAACTGGCCGGCCGGCCTGGCGGTGGATCCGGAGCGTGGGGAGCTGTATGTGGCCAACGATATGAGCGACGCTGTCTTGGTGTTCCGGGAGACGGATGGGGGCGACGCCGCTCCGCTTCGAGCGCTCAGGGGACCGAAGACAGGAATCAAGAATCCGACCGGGGTCTTTTTGGACAAGAAGAACGGCGAACTTTGGATCGCCAGCTTCGGAAATCATACGCTGACGGTGTATCCTCCAACGGCCCAAGGAGACACGGCGCCGTTGCGCGCCATCCGGAGCGCGCCTTCAGAGGCGCCGTCATTAATGATCGGAAATCCCGGGGCGGTCGCTTATGACCAGAAGCGGGAAGAGATTTTGGTGCCCAATTGAGTGGCCCACCCGCAGATAGCGGCTTTTGCCAGGTCGGCAGAAGGCAATGCTCGGGCAACGCGCAAGATCGAAGGACAAGGCACGCTGCTGTGCCGGACCATGCACGCGATCGCCTATGACGAAATTCATGACGAGATCGTAGTGCCGCAGCCCTTTGGGCAGGCGGTGCTGACTTTTCGAGGAAGCGCCCGGGGCGAAGAGGCGCCGATTCGGGTCATTCAAGGGCCCAAGACGCGATTGCAGAATACGGCGGTTCTGACTCTGGACGCCGTCAACAACGAGCTGTTCGTAGTGGAGCGAGATGGAGTTTTGGTGTTTCCACGTGAAGGCAACGGGGATATCGCTCCCAGACGCATCCTCAATCCTGGTGTGGATCTCAGTGCCGGCGGCGGAATTGCAGTGGACCCGGTCCACGATCTGTTGATCCTTACCGGGTCGGAGCCGGGAGCGAACAGAGGCGAAGCCGGCAGCGCAGCCGGCAGGGATGGCCTGCTCGTCTATAACCGAACCGACCAGGGGAAGGTTCGGCCGCGGGCCTTTATTGGGGGCCCCAAAAGCGGGATCACCAATATTACTCGAGTTCAGGTCTATCCTCCGCGAGGCTGGATCATCGCCAACATTAGCGGGCAACTCGGCGAGCTGGCTTCGGAAGGCGCTTTTGTCGGTGTATGGAGCATCACGGACAAAGGAGATGTTCCTCCCCGCTGGACGATCGGGGGACCGAAAGGAACTCTGAAAAAGCCCCGAGGATTGGCGTTAGATCCGAAAAACAAGACCTTGATTGTTTCCGACAAGCGGCTCAACGCAGTGCTGACCTTTGCGTTCCCGGAGATCTTTTGAGATGTCGTCGCGAGCCATCCGCCGGCAGAGCCTGGGGTAAGGAGCCACGGGGGAATTTTGGGGGAATTTCGGGGACAGTCTACTCATTTCCCCGAATCCCGAAGCAGCGAATAGCATGCACAGAACATTCACTACTCTCAGGAAGATCACTACTACCAGTGAAATTGGGAAATGAGTAGACTGTCCCCGAAATTGGAGGCTGCGCAGCGGTGATGAAATTAACTCAGGGTGCGGGCACGTCGACGGCAGGCAGATAAATGCGAAAGGTCGTGCCCCGACCCACCTGGCTGTCAACCGTGATGTGTCCGCTGTTCCGGCTCACGATTCCATGCACGATGGAAAGACCGAGGCCGGTCCCCTTTTGCCCCTTGGTCGTGAAAAAGGGTTCGAAAAGGTGCTCTTGAACCTCTGGACTCATGCCGGTCCCGGTGTCGGTTAAAGACAGGACCCGGTACGATCCGGGGCCGATCTCACCATACCGATGCTTGAGCGTTGCCGGCAGACGCAGGCTGGAAGTTTCGATGAGGATCTTCCCCCCGTTGGGCATCGCGTCCCTGGCATTGATCGCCAGATTGATCAAGATCTGTTCCATCTCCCTCGGGTCGACGCGGACCCTCTCGTCGTCCGGCCCCGGATTGATGGCTAACTCGACGCGGCCGCCGACCGTGGCCCGAAGCAGCCTCTCCATTCCGCCTGCAATGCCGTTGAGTTTCACGACTTCGCGCTGGCTTTCTTGTTCTCGACTGAACGTCAGCAACCTGCGGCTGAGTTCGGACGCGCGCGCGACCGCCCCCCTGATTTCCTGAAGCCCCTTCTGCGCTCGGTTTTCAGCCGGGATATCATCCATGGCAAGACGGGCGGTTCCTTCCACGACTGTCAACAGATTGTTGTATTCGTGAACCACTCCGGCGGTGAGCTTGCTCAGAGCCTCCATCTTGTCCAGGTGGCGCAGTCTCACCTCCGTCTGCCTGCGCTCGCTGATATCGCGAAGAAAGGCGATGAGGCGGTCGTTTGCAACATCCAGAACCCGAACGCTGACGTCTAGATCCACAATACTGCCGTCCTTGCGCCGGTGGCGGGTCTCAAAGCGGTCCACGCCGGATTGGCTCACGGACCGGATGTGCGCAGAAACCTCATCGGCCGTCTCTTGCGCCTCGAGGTCGGCGATGTTCATGGCGAGCAGTTCTTGACGGCTGTATCCGCTGAGCCGGCAATAAGCGTCGTTGACCTCCAGAAGCCTCCCCGAGCCGTCAATGACCCAGTACCCGTCGATCGAGGTTTGTACTGTCAATTGATGCAGCTTTGCGGCCGCCGACTCAAACCGGCTCGCGTAATCCCTGACCCGAGCAACCATGCTGTTGAATGACTGCGCCAGGTCCCCGATTTCCTTCGGACCCTGGACCTCGACGTCTTCAACCAGCGTTTTCCCGCTGCTGCGCTGCATCCCTTCGCGCAGGCGAACCAGGGGCCGAAGCAGGTACCGTGTCATAAGCAGGGCCACAAGGGCCGCCAGTATGAGGGCGACCCCGGCGGCCAGAAGCATTCGGCGCTGAATTCGAACGGTCTCCCGATCGGAGACATTACGCGCCTGCTCGGCCCGCAGCGAGAGACGATCCAGCATCTGAGAGATCAAGACATCGATCTGCTCAAGCGTCCCTGTAGCCTGGGCGCTCCATGCGGCCCAGGTCTCCGGCCGGGTTTTTGGGGAAGCCAGCAGTGGCTCCAATGTCTGCGCTGTCCGGGCGACAATCGGTTCAATCTGGCGCACTTTTGCCCGTTGTGCCTCGCCATGACAAGAGGCAGAGGCACAGCTTTGCAAGGTGTTTTGCAGACCGGCCAGGTGGTCGCGAACCTGGGGGCCCATCGAGAAATCTTTGGAAACCTGCTGCGTGGAAAGAAGAAGGGATTTCATATCGTGCGCCAAGGCGTCGATCGCCTTATGCCCGCGGCTGATCAGTGCCGACTCCGCGTTCAACCGGGAGACCTCGGACAGAGCCATCGAGCCAGTCACCCAGACACCCAGGATCCCGGCACTGGCTACCAGAAAAGCCGCCCCGCCTAACTGGACCAGAAGGGTGTTGATCAGAGCAGACCCTTTCATTTGATCGCCCTCTGTCTCAAATCCGAATTTCCGTTTTCATTCATTGCTCGCGACCCCCTATGCTTAAGCGTATTCTCAGCCCTGACGAACTTGGCCAGTGTTTCTTGCCCCAAGAAATTAATCGCTGATTTCCGGCACCTTCAGGTCGGTCGCTACAAGATCGACCTTCTCGTCTTTGAGGCGTTCAAGGGCTTGCCTGCCGGAGGCCACAGGCTTCGCATGATAGCCAAACTCCTGAACGTGGTAGGTGAGGACACGCAGGAAGTTCCGGTCCTCGTCCACCAACAGAATATTTGCCGCCTTCATCTGCCCCTTTCTAAAACGACCGCCACCGGTCTGCCGCGAGATTGGGGCAATTCCCATACTATACCGGCCGGAGAGGACACGCAATCGACAAATGATTGTAAAAACGTCACTTACGAAACAACCTGAACCCAACCGGTGATCTGAAAACCGAGCCGTTGTGGCAAGTCCAGCAATGGCTGGCGCTTCTGGCTAACACGCCCTGCGTGGGGTGGAAGGGTTGCCCCAGGTCCGTTCCGCTCGGAGCTTCAGCTTCCAGCAACGGCAGAAAGAGAAGGCGGGAGACTCGTCAAAGATCAGTCCCCGATTCTTTGCGGCAACATCTGCTCGTGGGATTGTTGTCACAGTCTTGTCGTGTAAACCCGCAATACAATTGAATTCTCAAAATCTGAAGTGCTGTTTTTCTCTCTTCTTTTTCGTCGCAGCAACCTCCTGCCCCCGACGGCTACCGAGGGGAGCATGGCTGGCATCCCCTCCGCCGTTCCGGCGTTGCTGCCCCTAAACAGCCCACCGTCGCTGCGAGGCCTCTGAAAAACAGCCCTTCCTGCCAGAACAATTCTATTCTGTCGCCGGTTTGCAGACTGGAACGGTGACAGACATTCGGTGCTGCTGCTTAAACCGAAATTGCGGTCCCACTTCTGCGGTGCTACACAGTCGCCACCCGTGATACTTAACTGTTAAGCAGGATAAAC
>JACQGG010000091.1 GCA_016199665.1 Acidobacteriota bacterium
CCTGCCCTGGTTCTCGCCCACAACAAGACGCTGGCGGCGCAGCTTTATCAGGAATTCAAGAACTTCTTTCCCGAAAATGCGGTCGAATACTTCGTCAGCTACTACGATTACTACCAGCCGGAGGCGTATATTCCATCCACCGATACCTACATCGAAAAGGAAGTGCTGATCAACGAAGAGATTGACCGCCTCCGCCATAGCGCGACCCGTTCTCTGTTTGAACGCCGCGACTGCATTGTGGTGGCGAGTGTTTCGTGCATCTACGGCCTGGGGTCTCCGGAGGCCTATTACGGAATGCTCGTCTTCTTGGAAAAGGGACAGCACCTGGAGCGGAGGGAACTGCTGCGCCGGCTGGTGGATATCCAGTACGAAAGGAATGACGAGAACTTCGCCCGGGGAACATTTCGCGTGCGGGGCGATACCATTGAAGTATTCCCCACCTACGAAGAGCTGGGGGTGAGAATCGAACTGTTCGGCAACGAGATCGACCAGCTTGCCCAGTTTGACCCGCTCACGGGCGCCACCGTCAAAAAGCACGACCGCATCCCCATCTACCCCAAATCCCATTACGTAATTCCCACCTGGAGATGGGAGCTGGCGATGCAGAGTATCAAGGATGAACTTGAGGAATTTCGCGGGTCGCTGGAGACGCAGGGCCGGCTGATGGAAGCGCAGCGCATTCACCAGCGCACCATGTTTGACCTGGAAATGATCCACCAGCTCGGCTATTGCCGCGGAATCGAAAACTACTCGCGGCATCTGACCGGAAGGAGAGCCGGGGAAGCTCCGCCCACCCTGCTGGATTATCTTCCCAAGGACCACCTCCTTTTTGTCGATGAGAGCCACGTCACCGTTCCACAGGTGCGAGGGATGTACCACGGGGACCGCTCGCGCAAGCGGAGCCTGGTGGAGTACGGCTTTCGGCTCCCCTCGGCGCTGGACAATCGCCCCTTGAACTTTGACGAGTTCGAGCAAAGGATTTCTCACGCCATCTACGTCTCGGCGACGCCAGGACCCTACGAACTCACCCGGACTCAGGGGGAGGTGGTCGAGCAGGTCAACCGGCCCACCGGATTGACGGACCCTGAGATCGAAGTGCGGCCGGTTCGCGGCCAGGTGGATGACCTGCTGGAGGAGATCCGGCTTCGCGTGGAACGCAAGGAGCGGACTCTGGTCACCACGCTGACCAAGCGCATGGCCGAGGAATTGACCGAGTACTACACCGAGCTGGGCGTCAAGGTTCGGTATCTCCATTCTGAAGTGGAAACTCTGGAACGGATCAAGATTCTGCGAGACCTGCGTCGCGGCCTGTTCGATGTTTTGGTGGGAATCAATCTGCTGCGCGAGGGGTTGGACTTGCCCGAAGTCTCGCTGGTGGCCATTCTGGACGCGGATAAAGAGGGATTCCTCCGCTCGCAGAGCGCTCTGATTCAAACCTCGGGACGAGCCGCGCGTAACCTGCGCGGGAGGGTGATCATGTATGCGGACACGCTCACCGACTCCATGAAGCGGGCGATCGACGAAACCAGCCGGCGGCGGGAAATACAAACCCGGTTCAACCAGGAGCACAATATCATTCCCGAGTCGATCACCAAACCGATCGAAGCGTCGCTGGTCGAGTCCTATGAATCCCCATACTTTGAGGAGCCGCAAGTCGCTGAAGCCCTCGAAAAGTTTCAAAGCTGGGACGAGATTCATGAGGAGATTGCGAAACTGGAGAAGCTGATGCGCGAGGCGGCGCAGAACTTTGAATTCGAGAAAGCCGCAGGTTACCGGGATCGCGCCAAGTTCCTGCGCGAGCTTGACCTGGAGGTCGGCTAAATGTGGCTGCGTCCCGCATCCCGCCTGGAGGGAACCCCGCATTTGCCGGGAGATAAGTCGATATCGCATCGCTATGCGATGCTGGCGGCGCTCTGCCTCGAGTCGACCCGGATTCTCAACTATTCCCCCAGCGACGACTGCCGCCGCACTTTGAGCTGCCTCGAATCTGTGGGCGCACGGGTGGAGCGCACGCCCGAAGGGGTCTGCATCACGGGACAAACCCTGGGCGCTTTTCGCCCCCCGTCCGGCGATCTTGACTGCGGCAACTCCGGCACCACCATGCGCCTGTTGAGCGGCATCCTGGCGGCGCAGAAGTTTCGATCCACGCTCACCGGTGACGCATCCCTGAGCGCCCGCCCCATGGGGCGCATTCTGGTCCCGTTGAGAAAAATGGGCGCGTCCCTTGCCTGTTCGGCAGGCGATTTGCCGCCGCTGCAAATTTCGGGCCGGCCGCTTCACGGGGTTGAGTACGTTTTGCCGCTGGCGAGCGCCCAGGTGAAGTCGTGCGTGCTGCTGGCCGGCTTGCACGCAGCCGGCCTGACTGAGGTTGTCGAAGCGATTCCCAGCCGGAGCCACACGGAACTGGCCTTCCCGATATTCGGCATCGATCTGGAGGTTCAGGGGGAGCGCCTCGCCTTGCGCGGCGGGCAACAACCCCGGTCTCCCGGGCTGATTCGGGTTCCCGCTGACCCATCGGCAGCGGCGTTCTTCTGTGTGGCCGCCTGCCTGATTCCTGGATCCAGAATCCGGCTGGAAGACATCAATTTCAATCCGGCCCGAATCGCGTTGTTTCGTCTGCTGATTGAAGCGGGAGCCGATATCCGCGTTGACAGGGACCGTGAAGAGCTCGGAGAACCCCTCGCCTCACTGACTGTCTCCTATAGCGACGCGTTCCTGGAAAATTTGCCGGCCAAGATCGGAGGGAAGATGATTCCCGCGCTGATTGATGAAATTCCCATCATGGCGATCCTCGGATCCCGGATGCCTCGCGGCCTCGAGATCCGGGATGCCTCCGAACTTCGGCACAAGGAGACCGATCGGATCCATACGGTGGCGCTTAACCTGAAGGCCATCGGTGTCCCCGTTGAAGAGCTGGAGGACGGGATCCGGATACACCCGGGCGAAGTGATGCACGGCGCCAGGCTCCCCTCCTACGGGGATCACCGTATTGCCATGGCGTTTTCCATCGCCGCCCTGATCGCCGATTCCGACACGGAAATTCTGGACGACGCGTGTGTCGCGGTTTCCTACCCCGACTTTTTCTCAAACCTGGAGAGACTGACCGGTGCCGCCGGATTTGCGTGAACCGAACTTCTACCTGCTGGGCTTCATGGGAGCCGGCAAGTCCACTGTCGGGCCGCTGCTGGCCGAGAAGCTGGCGACTCAGTTCTATGATCTGGATCTCCTCATTGAAGATGCGGAAAAGGCCACAATCCGGCAGATTTTTGAACTCCGGGGGGAGCATTATTTTCGCGCGAGAGAAACCGAGTTGCTAATTCCGCTGACCCGGCTTCATCACTCCGTTGTGGCGCTGGGCGGAGGAACTTTTGTACAGGAAGCAAACCGGGCTCTCATCCGCGCTACGGGAGTCTCGATCTGGCTCAACGTCCCGCTGCGGCTGATTCAGAACAGAATCCAGGATCCGTTTTCCCGGCCCCTCTTTCGCAGTCCCCGGGAGATGGAAGCGCTCTACCAGCAGCGGCTTCCCTTCTATCGGATGGCAGATATCGAAATTGGGATCACCTCGGAGTCGGCTGAAGAAATCGCCGGGAATATTTTTGACAAAATCCGCGACAAAACACCCTTGGGCCAGTGACGAAGTCACCGCGCTGGGTTCAAGGTCTCATCGCTTCTCGGAAACTGCGCTCGATGGGCAGAAGGCCTTCTGCCTTCCGCTTTCTGCTTTCTTCCTTCCGCTTACCGCTGACCGTTCTCCCGCCTTCTGCCCGGCGCCGTCCCCCTATGGCAGAACGATAATCTGTCCCGCAAAAATCTGGCCGGACCTGAGGGATTTGTTTTTTTCTTTCAGCGCTGCAGTGGAGACCCGAAAGAGCGACGCAATCTTGGTCAACGTGTCTCCCCGCTGAACCTTGTACTGGCGGGCCTTGGCCTTGGACCGAGGCGGGCGCGGCGCCGGCGGGGCGCCGCGTGTGATCCAGCGCTGCTCTGCGGGGCTCAAAGCCGCCAGCACGTGCTGCGGCTCGCCCTCCGGCAGTCTCAGGACATAGCCTGCCGGCAGGCGGCTGAAATTTCGTCTGATATCAACCATGATTCCAGGATTGTAAGCGCGCAGCGTTGCCGGCGACAAATCACGGATCAAGGCGAGCTGGGGATCTCTCGCGCCGGCATGATTCATGACCAGTCTCTCGAATCTCAGAGGCTCCGCTGCCTTCACCTGCGGAAAATACTCCGGGGAGTTCTTCGCCAATTCGAGAGCCGCAAGGAATTCCGCATAAAAGTTCTGCGACGCAAATCCAAAGGCCCTTCCATCGAAGCAGTTCAGGATCGACAGGTAATCGGGCCCGTACTGGGCTTTGGCGCGCAACATGCCGTTGGTGCCGTGGTTGTAAGCGGTAATGGCCAGCGGCCAGTTTTCGAGCAGCGTGTAGTTTCTGGAAAGAACAGTGGCGGCGGCCTCGGTGGCGCGCAGAGGATCGCGGCGCTCATCCATGACCGAGTTCATCTTCAGCAGCCCCCTCGCGGTGCTTCGCATGAACTGCCAGATTCCAGCCGCTCCTACCTTGGAGTAAGCCGCGTACTCAAACGACGACTCCACGTGGGGCAGATAAGCAAGCTCCTCCGGCAAACCCCTGTCCCGAAAGATCTCTTTCATGTGCGACAGGTAAAGGCCGGATCGAACAACCCCCTGTTCAAATCGCTCCCGGATGCCTCGCTGGTCCCGAACCCTTGCCGCCGCTGCCAGGACAAAGTCGGAGTTCATCGAAGCTCCGGCCCTCTGCAGGGCCTCATACACCTGGGAGTGTACAGGGCTGGTGCCGGCAGCTTGGATACCGTGGCCGGCGAAATCGTGAAGCGCTCCGCGGATTTTGGAGATCTCCTCCTCGACCGTCTTGCGCTGCGCTCTGGCTTCCCGGACCGAGTCACTGGGAAGGCTGTCAAATTTCAGTACTTTGTAAATGATCGCCAGATTTGTGCGATCGTGCAATATCACATCCCGCTGGCCATATTCCGAGTAAACGCTTTTCCAGAAAGCGACGCGGGACTCCAGACCCTGATTCGGAAACAGATCGGATACGAATGCCAGATCGAACTCAGGCCCAGCTATCGCGCCACTGATAAAAACAAGAAGTAGCGCAGGAAAAAGCGCGTACCGCATACTGGCTTCATTTTAAGCGGGCGCGCCCGCATGTCAATGATATTCGGAGTTTGATGGAGTTTGACAATCCCAGACCAAGGTTCTATTACTGGCCTGCGCTTAGATTGGATCAGAGAGGACTGGTGGAGGCGTGCCTCAGGCTGCGGCGGCTCGCGGACGACTGAGGATTAACCTCTTCAAGGCTTATGCGGCTGGATAAATTCACAATCAAAGGGCAGGAAGCCGTCGAGGCGGCGGCCAATCTCGCGAGTTCGTTCGGACATCAACAGATTGAGCCCGCTCATCTGCTGCTGGCGTTGCTCCAGCAGAAAGAGGGGACCGTCGCGGCCGTTCTGGCTCAACTGGAAGTAGACAGCGGGAAATTACAGGCGGAGACGGAACGGATGCTCCAGGCTCTCCCGAAGGTTTCGGGCCCGTCCCAAACCTACATTTCCGAACAACTCAACGACCTGCTCACGCGCGCCCAGAAGGAGGCGGATTCTTTTCGGGATCAGTACATCAGCACCGAACATCTCCTTCTGGCCCTGGCCGACTCCAAAACGCGCGCCGGCGAATTGCTGCGAAAAAGCGGGGTCCATCGCGATCACACCCTTCGCGTTCTCCAGAACATCCGCGGCAACCAGACCATCACCGATCAGAACCCTGAGGACAAGTACCAGGCGCTGCAGCGCTACGCCAAAGACTACACGGAACTGGCACGCAAGGGGAGGCTGGATCCGGTTATCGGGCGCGACGATGAAATCCGCCGCGTAATCCAGGTCCTGTCCCGCCGGACGAAAAACAATCCGGTGCTGATCGGGGAACCGGGCGTGGGGAAAACCGCAATCGTCGAAGGTCTGGCGCAGCGGATTGTTTCCCGGGACGTGCCGGAGGGACTGCGCAGCAAGCGCATCGTCGGCCTGGACCTGGGCGCAATGCTGGCCGGCGCCAAGTACCGTGGAGAGTTCGAGGAACGGCTCAAGGCGGTGCTGAAGGAAATCGAACAGGCCCGAGGGGAAATCATCCTTTTCATCGACGAGCTGCACACGCTGGTCGGCGCGGGCGCCGCGGAAGGGGCCATCGACGCCTCCAACATGTTGAAGCCGGCTCTGGCGCGTGGTGAATTGCGATGCGTCGGCGCCACGACGCTGGGCGAGTACAAGAAGCATGTGGAAAAAGACGCCGCCCTGGAACGCCGCTTCCAGCCCGTGTACATCGCGCCTCCCTCCGTGGCAGACACGATCGCCATATTGAGAGGGCTGAAAGAGAAATACGAAGTCCACCACGGCGTTCGCATCACCGACGACGCCATCATGGCGGCCGCCGGACTCTCGGATCGCTACATTGCCGACCGTTTCCTGCCCGAC
>JACQGG010000092.1 GCA_016199665.1 Acidobacteriota bacterium
GACAAGGGCTTGGCGCAAATCAAGAAAACATAAGCGAGCATTCCAAGGCAGGCTGTTCGGCGCATGTTTCCTCCCGCAAAAGACTCTACTTTTTCACAGGAAGCATAGACGCGTTTTGCGGCAATTTCAATGTGATTTCAACCCGGCGTCCCTTTCCGTCGGAAAGTCCTCTCAACTTCTTTGCAACTTCGGACCCGTATCCCCATCAGACTTAAATGTCTACTCCCTAAGCTGGCCCTTGCGCTATGCTTTAGAGGGAGAAAAGGAGAGAGTTTATGAGTCCAGACTGGAATAGTATCACCAAAGAGGGTGGCGGAACTGCCGGCCCGCGTTCGAAAGGAAGCAATGCGACCCTTCTGATTATCGGCGTCGCGGCGCTCTTTGCCGTCGCACTGCTGGTCACCCTCTATTACGGAAATGAGCAGGCGAAGGATATTCGCAGCCAGATCGCGAGCAACCAGGAACTCATCGTCAAGCGCCTCGATGACGCAGACGGAAGACTGGCAAAACTCCAGTCACAGCTAACCGTTACGCAGGAACGCGTCGGCTTGACTCAACGGGACCTGGAGCGGGCGCAGGCCATGGCTACGCAGTTGAAGGCGGAGCAGGAAAAGAATGTCCGTAGACTTTCAACGGAAATCGCCGAAAAAGCGAGCACTGAAGAAGTGAAGAACCTGAAAGAAACCACCCAGGCGGAAATTGGCAGCGTGTCCGAGCATGTCGGGGCGGTCAAGAGCGAGGTGGGCTCGGTCAAGAGCGAGGTGGGCACGGTCAAGGATGATCTTAAGGGAACCCGCGATGATCTGGAACGCACCAAACGAGATCTGGCCAGCATGAACCTGCTGCTGGATGAACAGGGCAAGCTGATCGCCACCAATGCCGAGGGCCTGGAGACCTTGCGCATGAAGGGCGAGCGGGAGTATGTCGAATTTGACATCAGCAAGCGGGATAAGGCGAAGGCCGTTGGGGACATTCGGCTTGAGTTGCGCAAGGCGGACGCAAAGAAACAGAATGCCGACATCCGCATTTTTGTCAACGATACCCAGGTGGACAAGGGCAAGGTGTACATCAACGAACCCGTGCACTTTCGGCAGGGACGCCAGGCTCTTGACTATGAAATTGTGGTCAACCAGGTCATGAAGGACCAGATTAAGGGTTATTTGAGCACGCCTAAGAATCGCGCGCTGGCTGCCAGCGGACCAAAATTTTGAAGCGCGGAAGTTTCCTGGTTCTCTCTGTTTTTGTCTTGGCCTTGGGCCTGTTCTCTCTGGGCCAGGCGCCGTCGGGCAATCGCGCCAAGGCTTCCGCGACCCTTAACGGCAAGAAGCTGGTCATTGAGTATGGGCAGCCGGAACTGCGGGGTCGCGACGTGATGAGCATGGCGACCCCGGGCACGGTCTGGCGCATGGGAATGAACGAGGTAACGGAATTGAACACGGAAGCCGCCTTGAAATTCACCGGCCTGACGCTGCAGCGGGGGAAGTACTCGCTTTGGACCAAGAAGGTGAGTGAACAGGAGTGGCTCCTGATCGTGAACCGGAAAACAGGCCAGTGGGGCACCGAGTACGACGGGCAGCAGGACCTCGGCTCAACGCCATGGACATTGAGCGAGCTGAAGACGCCCGTGGAACAAATGACTATCACTTTGTCCGGAGAGGGCAAGCAGGGAAAACTGGAGCTGGCCTGGGGAACCCGCAAGCTTTCTACTACATTTACCGCCGATTAACCTCTTCCTTTCGCTTCGAAGACTCGATGGGAGCGAAGTAAGTGGCGGTGCAGCTACGGCAACGCTGACTGCTAATGGACACTTGGCCAAGTTTATCAACGAACTGTTTCCCGCCGCCGATACGGCAAACTTCCAGGGCACGCTACTCGTGACTGTCAGGACGGCCGGGGGCAAGGTAGCTGCTACCGCCATTCAGCTTGGTGCGTCGGCTGGAGAGTTTACGACGCTTCCCGTAACGCCTTTGAGGTGAATGGCACAACGGCTCTCTGAGACAGCAGAGTTCGGAGCGCCATCGGGGCAACCCGCCTCTCCCCGGCCCTTCGTCCCGCCGTCGGTTCCCCATGTTGGTGGTATGATGCTGACGCGCAGGGTCGCCGCAATCATGAAAGGAATGCCATGAACACGGAACACCCCAACAGTTTTGGAGCGCGCGCCTCGGTGACAATCGGAAATCAAACCTGCCAGATCTTTCGCCTGGCCACGCTGGAAAAGGCGCTTCGGGCTGATTTCTCCCGCATGCCGTTCTCCTTGAAGGTTCTCCTTGAAAACTTATTGAGGAACGAGGATGGCCGATTCGTGAAGCGGGCCGACATTGAAGCGCTTGCGTACTGGAACCCGGCGGAAAAACCAAGGAAAGAAATCGCGTTCCGCCCGGCTCGGGTCCTGCTGCAGGACTTCACCGGAGTGCCGGCAGTGGTTGACCTGGCTGTCATGCGGGACGCGATCGCCCGCCTGGGCGGAGACCCCAGAAAGATTAACCCCCTGCAGCCGGCCGACCTTGTCATTGACCACTCCGTGCAGGTGGATCAGTATGGCTCCAGCGACGCCTTTCGCATCAATTCCGAATTGGAGTTCAGCCGCAATCGTGAACGGTATGAGTTTCTCAAGTGGGGACAGGCGGCCTTTCAGAACTTCCGCGTCGTACCGCCCGACACGGGGATCGTTCATCAGGTCAACCTCGAATACCTGGCTTCAGTCGTATTCCGGTCCGTCCAGGATGGCTCGGTTGCGGCTTACCCTGACACCCTGGTGGGAACCGATTCGCACACCACCATGATCAACGGCCTGGGAGTCCTGGGATGGGGGGTGGGAGGGATCGAAGCGGAGGCGGCCATGCTGGGCCAGCCGATCTCGATGCTGATCCCTGAAGTAGTCGGATTCCGGCTGCAGGGCTCGCTCCCGGCCGGCACCACGGCAACTGACCTGGTGTTGACGGTGACCCAAATCCTCCGCAGAAAAGGAGTCGTGGGAAAATTTGTGGAATTCTACGGTCCGGGGGTCTCCAGCCTGAAGCTTGCCAACCGGGCGACCCTCGCGAACATGGCGCCTGAGTACGGCGCAACTGTCGGCCTGTTTCCCATCGACAGCGAGACCCTTGACTACCTGCGATTCACCGGAAGGGAACGGAGCCTGACGGAGCGGGTGCGGGAGTATTGTACTGAACAGGGGATATTCCACACTGCGGAATCGCCGGACCCGGTGTTCTCGGATATTTTGGAACTCGACCTGAGCGACGTGGAACCGAGCCTCGCGGGCCCAAGACGTCCTCAGGACCGCGTCCCGCTCCGGGATTCCAAGAAAGCCTTTTTGCAAGCGCTGGAGGCGACGCTGGCGGGAACCCCGGCCAAGCCGGCGGGGGAATCAGCGATCCGACGCGCCGGCGGGGAAGCCTCCCGGCCTGGAGCCGCTGCAGTCGCAGTGGCGGAGCCGGCCGAAGCGCCGCAGCAGGTCCCGGTTGAGTACAACAATGCGCGGTTCATGCTGCGCCACGGCGCGGTGGTGATTGCCGCCCTCACCAGTTGCACTAACACCTCGAATCCTTCAGTCATGATCGCCGCAGGTCTGCTCGCCCGAAAGGCTCACCATCTGGGCCTTGCAGCCAAACCGTGGGTGAAAACGAGCCTGGCGCCCGGATCAAAAGTCGTGACCGATTACCTCAAGGCGTCCGGTCTGATGACTCCCCTGGAATCACTCGGTTTTCACCTGGTGGGATACGGTTGCACAACTTGCATCGGCAACAGCGGCCCATTGCCGGCCCCGATTGCCCAGGCTGTCGAAAGTGGCAA
Organism: Acidobacteriota bacterium; assembly: GCA_016199665.1. GTDB lineage: Bacteria > Acidobacteriota > UBA6911 > JACQSX01 > JACQSX01 > JACQSX01. The sequence continues at coordinate 3,793 of JACQGG010000092.1, forward strand.
CCTCATTGTGGCCGCTGTTTTGAGCGGCAACCGAAATTTCGAAGGGCGGATCAACCCTCATTCACGTTTTAGTTACCTTGCCTCCCCTCCGCTGGTCGTCGCCTATGCCCTGGCAGGCCGGATCGACATCGATCTGCGCAGCGAACCGCTCGGCCATTCCAGAGAGGGAAAGCCGGTTTATCTCGCCGATATTTGGCCGACGCAGCAGGAAATAGAGGAAGTGATGCGACGAGACCTGCGCGACATAATGTTTTCCCGGCAGTATTCGAACGTGTTCGAAGGGGATGAACTCTGGAAGTCCATTGCGATTCCCACGGGAGATCGCTTTCAGTGGCGCCTCGATTCGACTTACATTCAAAGTCCCCCGTTTTTCGAAGGGATGACACTGCAACCCCCTGCATTGACCGACATCCTGCAGGCGCGTGTCCTGGCCTTGCTGGGCGATTCCGTGACCACCGACCATATTTCTCCGGCAGGCTCCATCCAGACCCGGAGCCCGGCAGGCCAGTACCTGATCGCCCACGGCGTCCAACCCGGCGATTTCAACTCATACGGCGCGCGGCGCGGCAACCACGAAGTGATGATGCGGGGGACTTTCGCCAACATCCGGCTGCGAAATTTGATGGCCCCCGGAACGGAGGGGGGATGGACACGGCATCTCCCCGGCGGCCAGACCATGACCATCTATGATGCCGCCGTGCAGTACCGCCGGGAGCAGGTTCCCCTTCTGGTGCTGGCCGGCAAGGAATACGGTACCGGCTCGTCCCGAGACTGGGCTGCCAAGGGGACTCTCCTGCTGGGTGTCAGAGCGGTCATCGCCGAAAGCTTTGAGCGCATCCATCGCAGCAACTTGGTGGGAATGGGGGTGCTGCCGCTGCAGTTCCAGGAGGGAGAAACTGCGCAAACACTGGGGCTCACCGGACTGGAACGGTACACGATTGAAAACATCGCATCTGGAATTGTCCCGGGAGGCCGCTACACGCTTCGGGTCACTGCTGACGACGGGCGGGAAAAGACATTTCTAACGCTTGCGCGCGTGGACACTCCGGAGGAGGCCACCTACTACCGGCACGGCGGCATCCTGCTTTATGTGCTGCGGCAGTTGATGGCGAACTGATTTTGTGTCTGCATTTCTCACGGATTTTGGTCCCGAGGCGGCGGATGCACGTTTCAGAAGAACGATTTCGAGAGTTGGTGCGGCGCGCCATCGACGCTCTTCCGCCCGCCTTTCGTTCGCGACTGCGGAACGTGGAAGTGATTGTGGCCCCAAAACCAACGGCCGAGCAGCAGGCCGCTTTCCGCGGCCTGCTGCTCGGCCTATACCACGGGGTGCCCCAGCCCAGAAGATCGTCGTTCATGCCTTTCGTCCCTCCGGACATGATTTTCCTCTTTCAAAAAAACATCGAACGGATTTGCCGGAGCGAAGAGGAGCTGGAGCGCGAGATTCGGGCGACGCTGCAGCATGAGATCGGACACCATTTTGGACTGAGCGAGGAGCAGTTGCGCGATGTCTGAGATTTCACATTACAGATTATTACAGATCGCACATTACGGATGATGGATCACGGATGATAGAGCACGGATAGAAAGTGGGAAACACAATCATCCGGACGAAATGGCCATCAGCTTTCAGCGGTCAGCTTTCGGCCTCTGCGAAAAGACCCGTTACAA
>JACQGG010000093.1 GCA_016199665.1 Acidobacteriota bacterium
CAGCAGAACCGGGTCTGGATGGAAATTGCGAATATTTTTCCTCCAGCCCCTGCCGGGGCCGGGTTATTTATGGGGAGATCCGCCTACCAGGGGTTCGCAAAAAACGCTCACCCCTGCTACCTTCCTGTCGGCCCTCCGGGCCGAACCCAGCGATGAAGCGCTGGGCTAAATTCAATTGCCCCTCCGGGGCAGTTCAAATGTAGAAACTCCAGCGCGAACGCGAAGCGGCCGCCCAGGACGCGGCATGTCGCGCCCTGCCTCAGACGCGGCATGCCGCGTCTCTACAACCGGCAAACGTCCGACAACAGGCCAGACATCCGACATAAGAGGCCAAATATCCAGCACGACAGCCAACGCGAGTTTGCTCTTCCCGAAAATTGTTTGCCTATTTGGCAGCGTTCTTCTAAAGTCGCCGCAGAGCTTCTGCCCCTGAAAGGATGTGCCATGAAGCGATTGTTGATTCTGTCGTTGCCGCTGGCGATCGCGGTCCTGGGGGACCTGCCGCGGGCGCAGGAACCCCGGCGATCCGATGAAGTGAAATTAGTCAGCATTGGCCGAATCACCAGCATCAACTTGAAAAAGAGATCGTTCGAGCTGGCCAGTGAAGCGCCGGAAGGGTCCGGCGGAGGCTCAGGATCGGCCACCGCCGGCGGCGCGGATTGGCCCGGTGGCTGGCACGGCGGAATCTCGGTCGGGATAGGGGTCGGGAGGCGAGGAGGCCTTGACGGCCCTCGCCGCGGCGGGGTCCCGGGTGAGCCGGCGCCGCCCTGGCCTGGAGAGGACCCGCTGCAGAATCAGACCGTCAGAACGATCGTGAAAACGACCGATGAAACCCTCTACAAGGATGGAGGTCAGCACCCTTCCACGTTCGCCGGCCTGAAGGTCGGTGATGCGGTGGAAGTGACCGGAGTCCTTCGCGGCCGGGACATTGAAGCAAGAGAGATTGTCAGGCGCGGAAAAGAGTAGAAACTCCCCAGGCTTGGCGATCTCTGCCTCTGCTGGGAAAAGAGCCGTCAGCAGTCAGCCCTCAGCGGTCAGACGCCGGCCCGTCAGCGGTCAGACTTCAACAGACTTCAAGGCGGCGGTATGAGATGACGCCCCGCTGTATTACAATGCCCCGGTTCCCCCCAAGGCGGGGATAGAAAGTCGTCCCATGGAACATGCCCTGTTGATTTCTGTTTCCGACATTCCCGGCACCCTGTATCAACTGACCAAGGTCTTTGCCGACCATAACGCCAACATCACTTACGTCGACATCATCCACCGTCCCAGTCAGGAGGTGCAGGTCTACTTCGAGTTCAGACTGGACGGAGAGTTGGCTGCAGTGTTCACCGATCTAAAGAAAATCTCCAATGTCCGTGACGTGGAGAGCGCGCCTCCTTTTTCCGGAATTTACGGCAAGCGCATCGTCGTCATGGGCGGCGGAGCCCAGGTCGGGCAGGTCGCGCTGGGCGCCATTGCGGAGGCGGATCGCCACAACATCCGCGGCGAGAGGATCTCCGTCGACACGATTCCTCTGGTCGGGGAAAAGGAACTGGCCGCCGCCGTGAGGGCGGTGGTGAGGCTGCCGCGAGTGCGGCTGCTGGTTCTGGCCGGATCGCTGATGGGAGGAGAGATCACGCATGCCGTGGAGGAAGTCCGGCAGAAAGGCTTGGTTGTGATTTCGCTGAACATGGCCGGGAGCGTTCCCGATGCCGCCGACCTGGTGGTGACCGACCCGGTCCAGGCGGGAGTGATGGCGGTCATGGCAGTCGCCGATACCGCGAAGTTCGACATCCTTCGCCAGCAAAAACAGCGTTATTAAGTCAATCCTCGGGGGGAGCATGCGGGTTATTTCAAATCAGAAGATCGCCGGAAGCGTGGTGCAGATGGATGACCATCATTTTGAAAATTGCGCTGTGACGAATTCTGTTCTCGTCTACGGAGGGGGCGACTTCAGTTGGACCAATTGTCAGTTTGCCAATTGCCAGATCCGTTTGATTGGTCCGGCACAGAGAGCAATTCAGTTCCTGCAGTTCTTCGGTGTCGTCCCCCAGCAGGTGCCCCCGACAGCCGAGGCGGCCGGATCGTCTCAAGTGCAGTAGGGGGATGAATTTGACAGGGCTTGTTAGAATTCAGTTCAGACTCCTGAGATCGCAGGGAGGGGGAAACAACGCAGTTTCTTGGTGAGAAGCAAGGAGGAACTACCGTGAGGCAAAAACAACTTCAAGTGATCACGATTATCCTGGCGCTGGCCGCTTGTTCCGCGGGCGTGACGCTCAGCCAGACCGCAGGCGCCGCGGCGATGCGGGCAAAGGCCGAGATAAAGGGGGACGGCATCAGCGGAACCGCAACTTTTGTTGAGTCGCAAAACGCAACCGGAAGCAAAGTCGAAATTACGGTCACACTCAACGGGGATCCGGCCAAGCTGGCGCCCGGCCTTCACGGCGTTCATCTGCACGAGACCGGGGTTTGTGAAGCCCCCTTTGCCTCGGCCGGCGGCCATTTTGATCCCGGCCCGGCGGGCAACCCGGATCCCGACGCCAACCATCCCTTTCACATGGGAGACATTCCCAACATCCGAATCAGCGACAAGGGGGAAGGAACGCTGCAGATCGTCACCACGCGGGTCACGCTTTCCGACGGTCCCCTCACGCTGCTGGACGCCAACGGGAGCGCCGTGATCATCCACCAGAACCAGGATCAGAGCATCACCGGGGCTTCCCGGTCCGGGGTAAGCGGGGGACCCAGGATCGGTTGCGGCGTCATCCAGAAGGCGCCCTGAGCCGATTGCGGATTGCCGATTTCGAAAAATTTCGAATTGCGGATTTCACAGCCCCAAGGCCGTCGCTTGGATAATTCATAGTAGAGAAGGTCTTGGGGTGGGGATAACTCAACCCGCGAAGAATACGTCACTCAGCCATATAAGAACTCCCAGCAGGATTACGCCCGCGCCGATGCTCCAGGCGATGAGCTTTTTCTCAACCGGGAGGAGGGGCTCGTGCTCCATTGTCTTGAGCTCTTCGGCAATTCTTGGTTCTTCCGGCATGATGACTCTACTCCTCGATCAGGCTGGCGCCATAGGCGGCATGATACCGTGGAAGAAAATCCATGAGATAACTAAACCAATCCAAATGACGAACCCAAACAGACAGACAAGGTAGACCGCTGCCAGTCTCCAAATGCCTTCCTGCCGGAGTTTCTCGAAGTTGGACGCAACACCGATGGTGAAGAAGGTCATTACGAAAAAGATACCCCGAAATACATTGGCTTCCGCCATGGCCTCCTTGGTCTTGGCCGCCAAGCTTGGAAAAAAGATTCCGATCATCAAAACCGTCAGAAAAGTCAGCATATAGCCGATCACAAACTTGGGAAACCTCTCCCAGATCTCTGCGGAGCGCATCCTTCCGTCGCGCCTGCCTTCGATTCTGGTGCACCAGATGGCGGCCAGGATGAAAGCCCAGACGCCGATAAAAATGTCAATGAAAACCTTGACCGTTGTGGCCGCGCCCATGACCCAGCCCTCCTGGTAGCGAACGCCGTCCACAGCAAGCGCCCTTGCCCTGATGAGGGAGTCTGCAATTGCACCGCTGGCAACTGCCGCGCCGTCGGTTTTGACAGCCAGCCCCATCCAAGCACCTGCAACCAAAGGTTCCTTGTAAAGGAAATACTGGGCGACGAAGGGGAGCGTCAAAAGCTCCACGACAGCGAAAACGACAACGAGGGACGATACCATGATCGGCACCACAGGGCGGGCCCTGATGGCGGCGCCCGTAGCGATGGCAGCCGACACGCCACAGATCGATATGCCCGACGCGAGGGGCGCTGCCCATTCGCGGCTAAACTTGAAGTATTTCCTCGCGACCAGATAGACAAGCGCCCAGTAAATCAGGTAGGCCTCCACAATAGCGCACAATCCTCTGAAGATGACCGCCTTTGCCAGCCCCATCTGCTCGATCGCAGACACACCGAAAAACCCACCCAGGATTACAATGGCGGTCTTGACATACCATTCGGATCGCATTGCAGGCTTGATCCAGTCAGCAAAAGCGGGGAAAAAATTTCCAATTACCAGGCCGGTTATTAGAGCGACTATAAAGCCCGCTTCCGAGGTCAGGTTCAACGACCAAGAGATGCCGAAGTCCTTGACCTTGTCAGGAGTGGCTGCGATGAAGGCAAAACTTCCCAGAATCCAGCAGAGATAGCTGGTCCAGAATACCAAGGTGAATGCCCTGACGAACGCCCAGAGTCTGACCTTCAAGGCCGAAGCGACCAGCGAGGCCACCCCCACCAGGAAGAAGTAAGTGGCAAATAGAGCCATAATGCCCGGCAGCCTGGCATAGCTGCTGGAAACAGGCGCCAGGGACTTGGATAGCTGCGTCCATACCTGCGTCTTCACTCCCCAGCCCAGCAAGTCGATCCCCCCCAGCACTCCGAGGGACAGGAGAAAGATCAGCAGACCCACCCATACGGCCAGCCAGTCTTCACTGAGACCCCCTCTGCTTCCTTTCGTGGTCATCTTGCTGTTGATCGAGTTGTCTCGCATAGCACCCCGGGTGAACGTTTAACGACCGGCTGGATTCGGCTGCAGCGCATAGTTGCCGGTACGCTGGATACCCAGGGTGGACACGGCCTCCTTCCCGAGGTTTTTTCCGCACATTGAGCCGGCGCCGTGCGCTGGATAGATCAGTGTCTGGTCGGGAAGCATCAGCAGCTTCTCTCGAAGTGAATGGTACAAGAGGGAACCCAGTTCCGCGGCGGCCCATCCCAGCGAAGCTCTCAGATCGGGCCTTCCCACGTCGCCAATAAACAGGGTGTCCCCGGTAAACGCCGCATACGGCTTTGAGGGATCCTGGCGCAGGTTATAGAGGAGAATGGATATGGATTCGGGTGTGTGTCCTGGAGTCTCAAGGATCTTCAGCCGCACTCGGCCGAACTCCAGAGTGTCGCCATCTTTGACCGGAACAAATTCATATTCGGCCTGGCCTCGCGCGCCCAGATAGATTCTGGCTCCCTCGCGATCCCGTAATTCCAGATGGCCGGCAAGGAAATCGGCGTGGAAGTGGGTCAGCAACACATGCCGGATTCGCAGGCCTTCCTGGCGGGCGAACTCGATGTATTGATCCACGTCGCGCTGCGGATCTATCACCGCAGCGGTTTGGGTGCTCCGATCACCGATCAGATATGAGGCGTGGGCCAGACATCCCAGATAATACTGCTTCAGAATGACATCCTCGTCCATGGACACTCCCCTCGGACGCTCCGCGGCCTGTGCGCCCTAACTTAGCACAGAAGCCACCTTGAGTGAAGGCGCGAGGAACGCATCGAACGCATCAACAAGAGGTCAAAAAGAGGTCAAAGCGGCCAGAAAATCTCATCGCGCCAGAATCATAAGAGTTGGCAGGGCCATGACTCCTACAAAATCATGAATACAAGAAATCCAAAATTTTGGCAAATTTTGGGTTGACATCCCATCTCAGATGATTATGATGGTTGCACTCAACAGACGCCTTCCAGGTTTTGGGGACCGTCGAATCTGACGGTTCGATGGTTCGATGGTATGTAGATTCGAGCGCGGTTGTTGTTCCTGCAAGTCGAAACGAGGAGATCTAAATGAGCAGGGGGAAGAAGAATCTAACTTTTGTCATTGCAACTTCCGACGACGCCAGGATTTACAAATTCAAGATCCCACATTCCGTGGCGCTTGGCGGCGCAATTTTTACCGTCCTTTTCTTGTCATTCAGCTTCGTCGGATCGCTTTACTATTCATTCCTGAATTACCGGAGTCGGGACTATGATCGGCTGCAGGGGGAAAACGGGCGCCTGCTGAGCGAGAATAGCCAGTTCAAGGCGGCAGCGGGCCGGCTGGAGGAGAAACTCGTCTCGCTGGAAGTGATATCGGAAAAGCTGAGAAGGATGTCGGGATTGGAGCGCCAGCCTGAAGCAAACGTCGGAGTTGGCGGCCGTACCTCCGGCCTTCCCATCTCCATGAGTTCAGGGGACCGAATTGATTACATAGGGGACCGCGTCGGCGATTTGGAGGCCGAGTTCCGCCAACTGAACGACTTCTACCAGCGGCAGAACATGTTGATGGCTGCGACCCCCTCCATTGCGCCGGTGCGGGGCTATACCAGCGGCAGCTTCGGTTTTCGGCTTGACCCGTTCAGCAGTACCAAAGACTTCCATCCGGGAATCGACATCTCTTCCGCGTATGGGAACAGGATTGTTGCAACAGCCGACGGAGTAGTCACGTTCGCCAGTTCCCGTCCGGGCTATGGAAAGACCGTCATTATTGACCATCGATTCGGAATGTCCACCTTGTTCGGGCATATGTCCCGGATCGTGGTCCGCCCCGGCCAGAGGATAAAAAGGGGAGAGGTTATTGGCCATGTCGGAAACACCGGCCGATCCACAGGACCCCATCTTCACTATGAGGTTCGCATGAACGATCGTCCCCTTAACCCGATGAAATTTTTGAACTTCCGGCGAGGGTAAGGCTGCCTGTATCTCTGTCTGTATATCTGTCTGTATATAGGAATTGACCCCACTGCAGACCGGCGATTCGAGTCAGACTCAGGGGGCTTTTCTTTCAGCCCGGCTGGCCTGCCTCCTTTTCCTTAAGCATTTTCCACCCTAAACTGCTATACTGAAGGGGGTTTGTATTGTGTTGGTTGCGCTGGCAAAGCTTTTAGAAGTGACATCTGTCACCCGTCGCAGAGTTTGTCACCGGCGTCAGGAGGGTTTGTTAGCTGGGGGCATGTAACAAATGGATCGAAAAGTGACCCGCAATGCGCCGGCGCCCGCAGAGGCACGCCATGGCGGTTTTTGCCGCTATCGATTCAACCTTGCAGCCCGCGGGGAGTTGCGGCGGCCACCAGGCCGCGGGGAGTTTTCCCGCCCGAGTCCGCTCGGGGGAGCGCTAGGCTCGGTTTTGGGGATATTGGAGTTTGAGAGCACAGTGATCTGATTTGGAGACATAGCACAGGCAGGCATCCATTTTTGTCCAGCGCCGGCGTAATGCTTTTAGAGCCAGCAGATTGCTCCGCCGTTGCGCGATTGGAGCCCCGTGTCCAGCGGGAGAGCTGATTTCCCCTTCCAACACCCGCCTTGCCATGGCCAGAGAAATGCAGCGCCTGAAAAGGATGTCGGCGTATATCTCCTACTCAGATTCTGAAATGGAGGTATATGTCCAAAGAGCTGATCGTCAGCGCCACCGCGCTCGAAACCAAGGTGGCGGTCATCGAAGAAGATCAAGTTACTGAGATCTTCATCGAGCGAGCCAAGAGCCGGGGAATTCTCGGCAACATCTACAAAGGAAAAGTCACGAAAGTACTGCCCGGTATGCAGTCGGCGTTCGTCGACATCGGGCTGGAGCGTGATGCGTTTCTTTACGTTTCGGACTTCGTCGAGGACTACGAGGAGTATGAGAAGATGTTTACCGACGCCGAGCAGGCGGCGGAAAAACTTCTCAAAGTCGAGATCCAGGAAGACCACATCCAGCCGGATGAACCCCGGCGGCGAGGACGGAGCCGCGGGCGCCATAGAGGTCGCGGCGATCGACCGGAGCGAAATCATGAAGCCCGTCGCAGAGAGCGGAATGTTTTGCCTTCTCCCGCCGAAACGACCGATTCGCGCCCCGCGGCCGCCTCCACTCCCCCTGTTTTGGGGCCCATCTCGGAAACAGCGCCTCTCTTTGAAACAACGCCTCGAGTGGAAATCGCGCCTCCCGCGGAAATAGCGCGCCCTGCGGATATCACTCGGGAGAGGAAACAGCATTCCAAGGAGCCAAAGAAACCGGCGGAACCAGGCAGCTCTTCAAGCTGGCTGGACGAAGTCCGCGAGGCCCAGGCAGCGCTGGAACGGGAAGCGGACCATTCCCATGTGGAAAACCGCTCGCAGTCTGATTCTTCTTCCGGCGGCAATTGGGGGGAAGATCGGGATGCGAAGGTGCGCGGCGACAGGACGGTCGACGAGTTTTCGCTGTCTGACGAGGATACAGGCGGGGAATCCGGCGGCGTGCCGGCGTTTTCTCCGAGCGCTCCCGAGCCGGTGACAACGCGGTCGGAAACGGCGCCTTCGATCGGCGCGAGGGATCTGGCGCCGGATCCTGGGGGGGCTGCCACCGAGCCGGATGTGGCCCGTCCAACGGGCGCTTCTGGGTCGCCGGTCGACGAGTCGACACCGGCAGGTCCTGAGACGCCGGCTCCAGAACTACCTCCTGCCGGACAGGAGGATCGCAAGCGTCGAAGACTGCGCCGGCCGGAAATGAAGCGGCGCCACGGGAAAAATCAACACGAGCGGCACTTTTCCATTGATGACTTGCTGCGGGAAGGACAGGAGATCACCGTACAGGTCGCCAAGGAACCCATTGCCAAGAAAGGGGCCCGCATCACCTCTCACATCGCGCTTCCGGGGCGATTCGTCGTCTACATGCCAACGGTGGACCACGTCGGGGTGTCGCGCAAGATCGTTTCGGACAGGGAGAGGGCCCGCCTGAAGGAAATTGTCACGAGGCTGCGCGGCGAAAGCAAGCGCGGTTTCATCGTTCGGACCGCCGGCGAGAACTGTGACGAAAAGGATTTGCGCGCTGACATGCACTATCTCACCAGGCTGTGGGATGAAGTTCGTTCCAAGGGTGACCGCGCCGCAGCTCCCGCCGTCGTGCACAGTGAATTGGATCTGGTGCCGCGTCTGCTGCGCGATTACGTTTCAGGAGATTTCAGGGCCATTCGGGTCGACGACGAGGCGGAATATGAGCGCATTGTAGAATTCATCAACAAGCTCGATCCGTCAATGGTGAGCCGTGTCAAGCTTTACACCAAGGCCCAGCCGATCTTTGACGAATACGGCATTAACGCCGAAATCGAGAAAGCGCTGAAGCAAAAAGTCTGGCTGAAGTCCGGCGGTTACATCGTCATCAACCAGACCGAAGCGCTGGTGGCCATCGACGTCAACACTGGGAAGTTTGTCGGCCGGGGTGACAGCCTGGAGGAGACGATTACGCGAACCAATCTGGACGCGGTCAAAGAAGTGGTGCGGCAGATTCGGTTGCGCGATCTTGGCGGAATCATCGTAATTGATTTCATCGACATGGACGAGCGCCGCAACCGCCAGAAAGTCATGGAGGCGCTGGAGCGGGAGTTGTCGCACGACAAATCACCCACAAAGATTTTGCAGTTCAATGAGTTTGGCCTGGTCGCCATCACGCGCAAGCGGGTGAAGCAGTCGCTGGAGCGAACACTCTGTCAGCCCTGCCCTTACTGCAGCGGCACAGGAATGGTCAAATCCCTGCGCACCGTCTGCTACAGCATCCACGCCGAAGTGAAAAAGCTCGTGCCGACGCTGGGAGATGGAGATGAAATTCTCATTCGTGTCAATCCGGAGGTGGGGCGGGCACTGCGCGAGAAAGAAAGCGCCGTGATGGAGGACATCCGGGACATGACGCGCAAGGACGCCAGCGTCAAGACTGACCCGCTGCTGCACTTTGAACAGTTTGATATTGTGGAGATGTAAGGGCTGCGGGATTCAACGTGCGACGTTGAACCCCGAACCCGCCGGTCAATCTACTTCCCCTTCAGCATCGCCTCCCGCTTTGCCTTGAACTCAGTGCCCGGTTTCCATTCGGGGAGCTTGGGGTCCTGAGCGACGCGATAGCCCACCCGGAAAAGCAGACGGAGGTCATCAACGGCCCCGATGAGGTCCCAATCGGGCTTAATTTCATCCGTTACCTTGTGGTAGTCATTGGCGGTGAACTCGGCCCGCTTCTTTAATCCGAAATCAGGAGGTTTGCCTATGAAGTCCGTTCCTGACTTTGGGTCAAGCGCCGGGACGCCTTCTTTGGCAAATTCGAAATGATCCGACCGGTAGAACATCCCTTTTTCCGGCTCCGGGTCAGGCTTGACAACCCGAGACTGCAAGGACGCCACCGCCTGCACGACATCGTCCAGGGTGGAGTTGCCGTATCCGACCAGCACGATGTCGCGGGTGGCCCCCCACTGATTAACCCCGTCCATATTGATGTTGGCCACTGTCATGGAGAGCGGATAAAGAGGATTTTGCGCGTAGTATTTGGCCCCCAGCAACCCCTTCTCCTCGGCGGTGACAGACAGAAACAGGATCGACCGTTTGGGCGGCATCTGCAGGCGCGAAACGGCCTCGGCCAGCTCCAGAAGCGCCGCCGTACCAGAAGCGTTATCCAGGGCGCCGTTGAAGATCTGGTCGCCGTTCAACGTTTCATCTTTGCCAAGATGGTCCCAATGCGCCGAGTAGACGACATACTCACTCCTCAACTGGGTATCGGCGCCCTCCAGCTTCGCGACCACGTTTTTGGAGCCGACTCCGCGCAGGGCATTCTTGATGTGGAAACTGGCCTTCGCATTGAGACCGACCGGTTTGAAGTCCCGCCCGGCCGCCGTCTTCTTGAGCGCGTCAAAGTCCTGCCCGGCCATCTTGAACAGTTTTTTCGCCGTATCCAGATTGATCCACGATTCGACTGCAATACGGCCCATGTTCTTATCAAGTTTGTCGATGTCGAAATTCTCGCGGCCCCAGCTTGCGGAGATAACTTCATAAGGATAACCCGCCGGCTCCGTCTCATGAACAATGACCGCCGCCGCCGCTCCCTTTTCCGAGGCAATTTCGTACTTGTAGGTCCAGCGGCCATAGTAGGTCATGGCCCGGCCCTTGAAAATCTTTTCGTCCAGCCTGGAAGGGTCGGCTGGATCCGGCACAGCAGGATCGTTGATCAGCATGACGATCGTCTTGCCTTTGACATCCACACCTTTGTAGTCGTCCCACCCGTATTCGGGCGCCACCACTCCGTAACCCACA
>JACQGG010000096.1 GCA_016199665.1 Acidobacteriota bacterium
GCGCATTCTCTGCGACCTCTGCGTCTCTGCGTTGAGGGTGGATCCACTGCCGTTCAGAACCAGATCTTGGGTTGCGGCTACGCCGCGCGAAGTCTCGGCGGTGAGCGAGGACTTGTTGCCGTTCTGGAGCAAGGTCTTTGGGTTCCGGCTCTGCGGGGCGAAGCCTCCGCGGTGAGCTCAAGAGGTGATTTTTGATGCACCGTGAAGTAGCCGGGTGCGGAGGAGGCGCTTTGGTCAAAGTCCGATATTTTCTGTTCTTGCTTGCACTGCTTGCTGTCGGCATTCCGGCTTACGCGACTTCAGTGCGTGCGGTTGAACTGGACGAACTGGTGGGGAGCAGTGACCAGATTTTTCTCGGGCGTGTGGTTGAGGTGCGCCAGGGAACTCTGGCCGGATTCGACCTGAATTATACCGAGTACACTTTCGCGGTCAGCGATTGGATCAAGGGGGGAAGCGGCGACACTCTGAAGGTTCGACAGTTGGGGCGGGGCGCCGGCGCTCCAGTTCTTCCGGGGATTCCGGCCTACAAGAAGGGCGCAGAGATTCTGCTGTTCATCCACAGGCCGAGCAGAATCGGCCTGACCAGTCCTGTCGGCATGGACCAGGGATATTATCCCGTCGAAAAGGACGGGAACGGAGATCGAACCGTTCACCTTCGGACCATGAACGCTTCGGTGGAGCGCCTTCAGTCCCGGCTTCAGGCCGGGAAGAGCCCGGCGCCGGGTCTGCCGGCCACGGATCGTATGCCGCTGGACGAATTCGTCTCCCTGGTGCGCCGGCTGAAGTAAGTGTCCTTGCCATTTATCCCATGAAACCAAAGCCTTCTTTTGCAGCGTCGGCGCTGGTGGCGGCGCTGCATGCGTCCACTTGCTTTGCGGGCGGGTTCCTTCTGGTGGATCCCAGTGGAGTCTACCGCTGGGACACGGCCAAGCCTGTCAAGTACAAACTTGATCGTGGAGGCCTTAACACGGCATTCGACGAGTCGAAATCAGCCGACTTTGTCAGCTCGATCTTTCAGCAGTGGGAGGATCTGCCGACCGCAGGTATTACTTTTCAGTTTGATGGTCTGCTGGATGTGGATGTCACTGCCGCCAATGCCAGCCAGTTCCTTCGCGCCGCTGCAGACGGAATCACGCCGATTGTCCTGGACCGGGACGGCGGCATTATTGAACTGCTCGCCGGTGCAGGGTCCAGCCGCTTCATTCTGGGTTTTGCCAGTCCCCGGGTGATTGACTCGGCCCGCCATCTGATTTCGGAGGGTGAGGCAGTGATAAACGGCAGCATCAATGTCACCAGTTCGGTGTTGCGAGTTGTGATGCTGCATGAGTTCGGGCACCTGATCGGACTGGACCATACCCAGGCCGGTGTGGAATTTAGCGAGAGCCGCCTGGCCGGGGCAGAGTTTGTCGTGAATGGACGGCAGTACATTCCCATCATGTTTCCGATCATTTACAACGGCAGCCCTCAAGATCCGCAGGATGATGATTTGTTGTGGGTGTCCAACCTCTATCCGGTCGATTTCAAAGGAACGGCGACCATCAGTGGAACGGTCCGGCGTGCCAGTGGAGACTTCTTTCCCGGCGCCAATGTGGTGCTTCGCTCCGCCGATTACGACCCGTCGCGGGGCCGCGTCCGAATTTATTCAGTGGTTTCCGACTATTTACTGCAGAGCACCGGCGATTTTCATTTCAAGGGCATCGCCCCGGGCAGCTACGAATTGTTCATCGAACCCCTTCGGGCGCAGTTTACCGAGGGTTCGGGAGTCGGGCCCTTCGATTCGCGATTTTCCAGATTCCCCAGGGATTTTTTCAACGGCGATCGAGAAACGGGGAATCCGGATCTGGACGACCCTGCAGAGAAAGTGATCCTGAGCGTTGCGGCCGACGGCAAGATTGAAAATGTTCGGATGTTGGCCAATGAGATTCCCAACAACCTTCCGGCAATAGCCGACGACGACGCAGTCGCCTATCTGTTTCCCAACGGCTTTAGATTTCCTTTCTTCGGCAGGACCTATGACCGCGTATTTGTAAATTCCGATGGTAACCTCACATTCGGGCAGGGGGAATTCGTTTCTTCGGTGCGGAACCTGACGCGCTTTGCCGCCGGCCCGCCGCGTATCGGCGGGCTGTTCACTGATCTGAATCCGGAACAGGGTGGGGAGATTCTGTTTGCGCAGCGGGATCATAGCGTAACTTTTACCTGGATGAACGTCCCGGAATTTTCCGAAAAGAGGATTCTGGAAGCGGCCGACGGCAACCAGTTCAGCATTACCTTGTCTGCCAATGGTGATATTGAATTCCAGTACGGAAATTTGGCGGTCACTCGCGACACCGAGGCGGACCCGGTGGCGGTCATTGGCATTTCGCCCGGCGGGAAGGCTGTTCCCCAGCAATTGAATTTGCGGGAGAAGGATTCTTATGTCTACGGCAATACCAGCGGGGTGGTTGAGGTGTTGAGCAATTCGACCGACTTTGCCGGCAGGAGAATCCTGTTTCAAAGCGGCGACCGGGCCTCGCTTCCCGCGGAGAGAACCTTGATTGTGCCGTTCCTGCAGGGGGGTCGCGACTTGTTTACCGCGCTGGCAATCAGCAACGCGGGCCAAGCTTCAGCAAGACTCAACTTGACCGCCTATGGGGCGGATGGCCGCCCCGTTTACTCCGCGGCGCAGTCCATCGGTCCCAATTCCCAACTGGCAAGACTGGCAAACGAGCTGTTTGGGGTTGCCAGAGACGCCATGCCGGACGGCTGGCTCCATTTGAAGGCGGACAGCGACACGATCAGCAGTTTTTATCAGGTGGGAAGCGGCGACGGGCGCCGGCTGGACGGCGCCGCGGCCGTCGCCGAGATTGGCACCCACATTTATCTAACGCGCGTCTTTGAAGGAGCCGGGACATTTCAGGGCAGAGACGCGCAGACCCTGGTGAGCATCGTGAATCCAAACGACGTGGCGGTGCGCCTGGTTCTGGCGCTTTTTTCGGCCCAGGGGAGCGCGCGCTCGCGCCAGGAGATCACGGTTGCGCCCCATGCTCTGATTCGCAGCCGCGTCAGCAGCCTTTTCGCAAATGCAGCCTTTCCACAGGGAGACGGCTACATCTCGGTTCAGAGCATCGGGGGCGGCGTTGCGGCTTTCGAGTTGATTCAGATTGGAGACACCGCCATCGGGTTGTCAGCCGCGGCCCCGGATTTCACGCGTAAATCGTACTCGGCCCACCTTGTGCATGGCGCCAGCGGAGAAATCTCGGTGTTTGCCAGTCTGAACATGGTCAACACCGCCGGCGTTTCGTTGAGGGTCAGCGCGCAGGCGTTCAATGACAGCCACCAGCCTGTCGGCGCGCCTTTTTCCGGACAGATTCAAAGCTTCGCCTCGGCGCAGTTGAGCGGGCGCGATTTATTCGACCTGGGCGACGCGCGTTCCATGCCGGTTCGGGCAGGCTCCGTCGAGCTGACTGTTGAATCCGCGGGAGTGGTCGCGGATGCTCTCCTGGGCGATGCATCCGCAGAAGCGCGATTTGCCGCCGGCTTGCCGCTGCAGTCCGACCTGGCGGTGGAAGCGTACTTCAGCCACGTCGCCCACGGGAGGCTCAGACCTGCGGACGCGGCGAGCGGTTACTTTACGGCGATCGCCCTGTATAATCCCAACACAGTCACCGCCATGGTTTTGCTTGAGGATTTTGCGCCCCAGGGGGAAGTGAAGCGCTCTGCCCCGATTCTCCTGCAGCCCGGTCAGAGGATTGCCAGGTTCCTGAGCGAATGGATTCCGTCGGTCAGTTTGCAAGTCGGCGGGTACCTGGTACTCCGGTCGGACGTCGGAATTGTGGCGCAGGGACTTTTCGGGAGTGAAACCCTTGAATTCCTGTCCGCGATCCCGCCCGACATTGTCAAGAAGGCGCGTGCAAAATAAAAGCTCCGGACCCTGACGAGTCCGGAGCTTGAAAACCTGCAGGTTAGTGCAGGTTAGTGTGCCGCTGTAGCACGCGCCTATGTTATTGCTCCGGCTTCAATGCTCGTGTGATGCGCCTCACAGGCAAGGAGATCTTGAAGACGCGGCGTTTGTCGGTGTTAGTCAGCAGTCAGCCGTCAGCGGCCAGCAGGTCAGCCGTCAGCCGTCAGCGGTCAGCCGCTTTCACCCGCCCCCATCATCTATCATCTGTCATCCGCCCTCCATCATCCATCATCCATCATCCATCATCTGTCAGTTGTCACTGCTCCCAGCCTGTCTGAGCCGGAACCCTGTTATCATGGCCGCTCACGGAGGCAGGGGGCGATGAGAGCAAAGAAGATCAACATAATCGGAGCGCCTCTTGATTTTGGTTCCGGCCGGCGCGGGGTCGACATGGGCCCGTCGGCGATTCGCATTGCAGGCCTGAACGATCGCCTGCGCCAACTCGGGCACTCGGTTCAGGATCTCGGCAACCTTCATGTGTCCGTTCCGGAAAGTCATCCGCCGGGCGAGATCCGGCAGCGCTTTATGAAGGAGGTCTCACAGGTCTGCGGCCAGCTCTGCCGCCGGATTGTCTCGATGATGCGGGAGGAAACGATTCCGGTTATCTTGGGGGGGGATCACTCAATCTCAATTGGAAGCGTTGCCGGAGTGGCCAAGTACTTCCGCGCCAGGAAGAAGAAAATCGGCCTCATCTGGATGGACGCTCACGGTGACATGAACACCCCGGAAACCAGCCCGTCCGGCAACATTCACGGAATGCCGCTGGCTGCCATCCTCGGTTACGGCCCGGACGCTCTTTCAGCCGTGGGCCAGTTCAAGCAGAAAGTTCAGCCGGCCCATACGGCACTGGTGGGGGTGCGGGATCTTGATCCGTTGGAGAAAGAGACGATTCGGCGGAGCGGCATCCATGTTTTCACTATGCGCAATATTGATGAGATCGGCATGCGAGGCGTGATGCAGCGGGCGATCGAAGTGGCTTCAGAGGACACGGCGGGATTCCACGTCAGTCTTGACCTGGACTTCCTGGATCCAAGCGGGGCCCCTGGAGTCGGGACTCCGGTGCCCGGAGGAGTCACGCGCCGGGAGAGCCACCTGGCAATGGAAATCATCGCTGATTCTGACAAAATGCTTGCCTTCGACATCGTGGAAGTGAACCCGATCCTGGATGAGCGCAACAGCACGGCCAGGATGGCTGCCGAACTTTGTGCCTCGGTGTTCGGCAAGAAGATACTGTGAATCAGTGATCGGCCGTCAGCGGTCAGCGATCCAGCCTTCAGCCTTCAGCCGTCAGCAATCAGCTTTCAGCGATCGGCGGTCCAGCTTTCGGCGGTCAGCTTTCAGCGGTCGGCCATCGGCTATCGGTTGCCAGCCGAGGGGACCGTCAGTTCCACTGATTGCATGGGGTGCTAAAAAGTTGATCGCAAAAACTGACCACTGAAAGCTGACCGCTGATTGCTGAAGGCTGATTGCTGGATCGCTGATGGCCAAAACCGGTGCTATGATGTTTCCGTTGGAATTGGAGGCACAGAGATGGATTTTGTGAACTATCTGATATCGATCCTGATCTCTCTGGTTGTGGGACTGGCCGGATTTGTGGCGGCATACAAGATCTTTGACTGGCTGACGCCGGGCGTTCACTTCGGCGACCAGTTGAAGGCTGACAATCGAGCCGTCGCCATCTTCCTGGCCGGCCTGTTTATCGGACTCGGAATTCTTCTGGGCAACGCGGTCAAATGAGAAGGTCTGCCTTGATTTGTATGGCCGGGTTGAGTCTCCTGTCGATGCGGCCGGGGGCAGTCCTGGCCGAGTCTCAGACCGAGACCCGCGCGGGATTGTGGGACGGCCTCAAAGCCAGCGCGGATCGTTATCTAGGCCGGCCTTACGTCTGGGGAGCGGTTGGGCTGAAGAGCTTTGACTGTTCCGGTTTTGTCTGGCGCGTCCTGTTTGAGAATGGCATTCTCATCAAGCGAACTACGGCGCGCAAGCTTT
The DNA here is from genome assembly GCA_016199665.1 of Acidobacteriota bacterium. Classification (GTDB taxonomy): domain Bacteria; phylum Acidobacteriota; class UBA6911; order JACQSX01; family JACQSX01; genus JACQSX01. The sequence goes on from JACQGG010000096.1 coordinate 5,933, forward strand.
ACATGTGCCTCCCCAAGGTTTCCGCTCCGGAACGGCAAAGGCCGGGAAACATTGTCTTCTTCAACAGCCTGAAACATTGCGGGATCGTCGCCGAGCCGGAAAGCTTTTATCATGCCGAAACAACCAATGGCACCCGTCTGTCCCGGTTTACCAGTTACTGGCGAAACCGTGTCTCCGGTTATCGGGCATTGCCGGGATGAGACCGGTGGATTTCCTTTGCTGTGTGCCGGAGTGTTCCGGCGAGTTCGGTCAGCCCAAGTCACGGAACCGCGAGCGTAAGCAAGCGGCGGGGAATAATGAGCTTCCATTGATTTCGTTTGGTCTCCGTGAGCCTGTGGCGGCCGGCAGTATGCCGTTGATTTCATGGAGGAGGCGAGTTCCAATCTCCCCGCCGCTTGCTGACGCTCGCGGTTCAGACATGCCACAAGGATGCACGGGAGCCCGTTACCGTTTGGAAGCGCCGCCCTGCACTGCCAATGCTCAATTTGTTCACATCTGCATTTGCCAATGCTCAGTCTATTGCCGGCTTGCGACGATTTGCAGTAATCCGGTTGGCCATTTGGTTGCGGCTCTGCCGCGCTAGGGCTCTGTGTGACGAGATCGGCTTAGCGCAAGCTTAGCGCTGTTGGCTGGAAAGAATCGTGGCAGGTCTTTCCACGGTCATGGGGTTCGCCCTGGGTGACTAATCATCCCAGTAAACAATTTCCAACTTATTCATGGAATTCGTAAAAAGTCGCGCGCCTTCCTGCGCCGCATCATCATCCTTGGGGAAAGACCGGCTGCAAGCGCGTCAATCCGTCCAATATACAATTTGATCGGTCACCGAGGTTGCTCCTAGCCAAGATTGCCCGTGATGATATCCGTCCAGAGGATCTGATCCTGGTCCGACCAGAGGATTTGATCCGACCAGAGAATCTGGTCTGTCCAGAGAATCTGATCGGACCAGAGAATCTGATCGGACCAGAGAATCTGGTGCGGCGTAAGGCCTTCCAGCTTGAGAATCTTGAGCAAGTCTGTCCAGAGGATCTGGTCTGTCCAGAGGATCTGGTCTGTCCAGAGAATCTGATCCGTCCAGAGAATCTGATCCGTCCAGAGAATCTGCTGGCTCCAAAGAATCTGGTTCGACCAGGCCAGCTTTCCGCCCCAGGTGGAACCGGCCGCAAACGTCGGCTGTAGAACTTGAATAAGCGCGTCGCTCCAGAGGATCTGATCCGTCCAGAGAATCTGATTAGCCCAGTTGACTCCGTTGCCCCAGACGGCGGGAGCCAGGTGGGAAATATGTTGCCCGTATACGATGGCGTTGCCGGCCACCATGGCCATGCCCCATAGAATCCGTTCTCCCGCGATGTAGGAGACCGGCTTGGTGGCGCCGATGCGGATGATGCGCTCTCCAGGCCGCGCGCGATCCACGTTCTTGCTGATCGCATCGGCGAGCCGGGCGGCGCCTTCGGCATTCACCAGCCCGTTGCCCTGCTCCAGCAGGTTGGGCGCCGTCATCTTCTGCGCGGTGTACATCAGCACTGCGCGCGCCAGATTCGTATTGAGCGCGGAATTTTCATCCAGCACCAGAGCCATCGCGCCCGTGACCACCGCGGTTGACATGGAAGCGCCGCTGAGCGTGATGAACTTCTTGTCCTTGGAAACAAGCGCCGGAAAGCTCTTGGCCAGCACGGAATCCGGCACGTTCAGCGAGGTTATTTTCACGCCGGGCGCGACCAGGTCGGGTTTGGCCAGCAGATTCGGAAAAGAAGGTCCCCGGGAGCTGAACTTGGCGACGGTATCATCCGAGCGCCGGGCTGTGCCGTTGGAATTGGTAGCGCCGACGGCGATCACCAGCGGGTTGAACGCCGGGGAATTGATGCCCCCGATGACCAGATGCCCCTGCAGGAAGCCGTTGTTGCCGGCCGAGGCGACCACCAGGATTCCCGCTTCGACGGCATGCTGGGCTGCGCGCGAAAGAGGATCGGTCAGATAGCTCTCCTTTGGCCCGTGTCCTGCTGAGAGATTAATCGCATCGAGGCGATATTTTTTCTTGTTCTTTACGCACCAGTTGAAAGCAGCGATCACATCGCTGGTGCGGCCGAAGCCCTTGTCTCCCAAAGCCTTCAGCGAGATCAGCCTGACATCCGGGGCGATGCCGGAAAAGCTTGAATCGTTTCCCTTTCCCTTATCGTCGTCTGAATCGTTTCCCTTAACGTCGGCCCCAATGATTCCAGCCACGTGAGTGCCATGGCCGTACCTGTCCCGCTTGCCGGTATTTGTAAAATCCTCGGCCGCGACGATCTTAAGCCCATAACCATCGCGGAAACCGGTGTCAATCACTGCGATGGTGACATCCTTGCCGGTGGCGCCGGCCTTCTGCGCCTGGTCCGCTCCCGTGGTCACGACTATCGAGCTTGGGCTGGTCGCATCCTCAAAAACCGGGAGAGTGTCGCCCGTGACGATCGCATCTGAAGAGATGCGCACAACGTCGTCCAGATCCGCCAGGTCGATCAGCCTCTCCAGCGGGATCTCCATGGCCATTCCTTCGATAATGGAGAGGTCCTGGCCGGGGTTTCCGCCCATGGATTCGACCAGGCGCTCGCGCTCCAGCAAGCGCAGCCCGCTGTCGCTGCTGGCCGTTGGGGAGTCACTCCTGAACTGAACTATGACGGGGATGGTTCGCCGGGTATTGCGGCTTAGCACTCCGGCAACCAGGTCTTCCACTACTTCAGGCGACAGCCGTCTCTCGATACGGCCAATGCGATCTTCAGGCGTAGAGCGGGACGGCGCCTGCGCTGCAGCGTCGGGGGCCCCAAAAAAGCCGGCCAGGAAAATAACAGCCGAACCTGCGAGGCGGATCTTCCACTTTTTGCCCGTCTTAGTACGACTCATCAATTCCTCCAAAGCGC
>JACQGG010000094.1 GCA_016199665.1 Acidobacteriota bacterium
AAGAGTTCCGAGGAGGCCCTGTTCGGCTGGATCGGGAGCGACTTCGGACTGAACGACGCCATCGAATCGGGCCTGGTCAAGACCCCGCGCGTGGTGGTGCGCGACGACGCCGTGCCGGACGCCAAAACCTACAAGTCGCGCCTCTACCACATCTACAACGACCCCGACGTCAAGGACGACCTGAACCGCCAGGCGAAGCCGGAGGAGCCGCTGCCCGACCTGGTGTTGAACGCCTACGACAGCGACGCGGTGGCGGCATGGTCAAAGAACGATCATCTGGGGTTCGAGGTGCTCTATGTCTATCGCGGCGTGGTGCGCAAATACCGCCCGGACTTTTTGGTTCGTCTGCTATCCGGCGACATTTTGATCCTCGAAACCAAGGGACAGCATACCGAGCAAGACCGGCTGAAGCGGCGGTATCTCGGTGAATGGACGCAGGCCGTCAATGCGCATGGCGGGTTCGGGCGATGGAGTTGGGCCGTGGCGCATCATCCCGGAGAAATCAAAGACATCCTGCTCAAGCATGCGACATCGGGAGTGGACAAGGTTGTGGCGCTGAGGGCCGTCGAAAAACAATGAGCGATGCTGATAGACAACCCGATTGGCCATCCTTGAAGCGACGTTGAAGCGACGTTCGAAATTCGTCATCTGTCCGCTCACGCCGAGGGATGTGCGGTCAGAGGAAGCACACGCACGCCGCAGAATCAGTCGACGCCTCGCCCATGAGTGTCAGGTTTCCTTCTCGGTGTACAACGTCGTCCGACCGGTCCTCGACAGTCAGTTAATGACCGCAAAACTGGCTTCGTGGAAATATACCCCTGCTATGAGCGTACAGCGCATCGTGGGCGCAAGACTGGTTTGCGATTATCGGTGTGCGATGGAGAGCCTTTTTACAGGTTACATGGTTCAAGCGGCGACCATCGCTTCTGCGTTACTTGAGAACTCGGTTTTGCTTTCCCTTGTCAGAAACCGGCGGGTGCGGCTACCATTGGCTGCATGCGCTCGCGGGGATGCCTGCTTTTGCTTGGGTTGGCCGTGGGCTCGGCTTCGGCTCAGCAGCGTCCTCTGATTACGGAGATCCCGGAGCCAGTCGCCGGCGGGACGGCGCGACTGGAACTGGGGGTTGATTTCCTGCAAAATCAGCCCTTCCCCCTGAGCGGCCTGCGGGGAGACCTGACGCGCATCGGGGTCATCGGGGGGCGATTGGGACTCGGCTCCCGTATTGAGTTTGAAATCCAGGGGACGCTCGGGAATTTCTTGAGCGTCAAGCAGCGGGAACCCGCCCCTTTTTCCGACAAGCTTCGCTTCTCCGGACGTTCCACCCACGACATCGGCGATTTCCTCTTCGCAACCAAGATCCGCCTCCGGCAGGAGGCCGATGCGTGGCCGTCACTCTCCTTTCGAGCCGGAGCCATACTTCCAAACTTAAAGAGTGCGAACGGGCTGGGAATCAACACAAACCGCATCTTGGGCGGGCTTCTCGCTGGAAAACATCTGGGAAAGACCTATTTCTTCTCAAACCTGGGCATCCTCATCATCGACAACCCGACCGAGCAGGCGACTCAGAGCGACAAGCTCGCCTACGGGCTAGCTTTTCTGCATCCGCTCAGCCGGCGCATCTACCTGCTCGGAGAAATCGAGGGAATGGGGGGCAATCCGCATCCGGGAACAGAGGATGTGTCGCGTGTGAGGTTGGGCGCCCAGGTTCGAGCCGGGGGTCTGGTCTGGGATTTTGCCGGGCTGGCGGGCCTGCGGAAGGCCGACCCGGACAGCGGCGTGGTCTTTGGGATCACCCGCGACTTCCAGATCTTTAGATGAGAACGACCTTGAATTTTACGTTGCGGACGATTCGGGCGAAACGGCGGAAGGCTTCAAGCTGCAACCGGTCGTGACCGAGGCTGTCGGACGTCTCCACCTCGATAATCACTCCGGTATTTTCTTTGATCAGGAGAATATCCGGTCTGAAGCCATTGATCGCTTCGGGAATGTCCCAGCCCCGAAGATCGGCAAATACCCGATACCCCATCGACAGGTATCGTTTTGCCAGTTCCAGGATTTTCCCATCGTGTCTGGCCTGATTAGCAAACGTCCTTTTCACCGCCACCCTCTCTCTCTTGTCTAAGAGCATCCGCTTGTCGTTCCGCAGACGGTACAGATGTAGCAGGAGCCATTTCGTTGCATGATGTTCCCGCAGCTCAGGCAGGCGGGGGACTCCCCTTGATCGGGAATCGCCCTCAGCCACGAGGCGCCGGCCTTGCCGCTGCGAAAGGAGGGCTCGCCCACCCCCTTGTCTGACGGCGATGGCTTGTCCGCAACATGAATACCGAGGTTTTCCTGCGTCTCTTTGGAGAGATACCGGATCGCCAGGTAGCGCACCACATAATCCGGAATAGACGTGGCAAAGGGGATCTGGGGATTGTTTGTCAGGCCCGATGGCTCGAAACTCATGTGAGCAAACATTCGGACGTAGTCTTCCAGCGGCACGCCACGCTGCAGGCCCATTGAGATGGCAATGGCCCAGGCCATCGCCATTCCCTGCAGCGTGCTCCCCTGCTTGGCAAAGTTCAGAAAGATCTCGCCCAGGGTGTTGTCCTCCGGATACATGCCCATGGTGAGAAAGCCCTTAAATCCCTTGACGCGGAACTCGTGCTCCCATGCCGGGTGATCGGCCGGCATATTGCGATGCACCGGCTTGCCGGCTTCCTGTTTCTTGGACTCCTTGTTGCTCAAGGGCTGAACCTTCTTGCATCCGTCCCGGTAGATGGAAACCGATTTCATTCCCAACTCCCAGCCCGATAGGTAGGCCTGCATGATTTCATCCACCGTGGCTTCACTGGGCAGATTGATGGTCTTGGAAATCGCCCCGGACAGGAACGGCTGCACTGCGGCCGCCATCTTGATATGCCCGAGATAATGGATCGAGCGCGATCCGCTTCGGGGACGATCGGCGCAATCAAAGACCGGAAGATGTTCCGGCTTCAAGGGAGCGGCTCCCTCGATGGTTTCCTCCCTGTTGACATAGTCGACAATTTCCTGAATCTCGCCATCGGAGTATCCGAGTTTTCGCAGGGCGATCGGAATCGTGTGGTTGACGATCTTCAGCGTCCCTCCGCCTACAAGCTTCTTCACTTTGACCAGCGCAAAATCAGGTTCGATGCCCGTCGTATCACAGTCCATCATGAATGCGATGGTGCCGGTTGGAGCCAGCAGCGTCACCTGGGCGTTGCGATATCCAAAGCGTTCACCGGACTCGATTACCCGATCCCACGCGCTGATGGCAGCGCGCAGCAGGTCAAACGGCACGTGAGCCGAGTTGATTCGTGAAATAGCCTCGTGATGCCTTTGCATGACGCGCAGCATGGGCTGGCGATTCGTCTCGTAACCCTCAAAGGGCCCCAGCTTCTCCGCAACCTGCGCGCTCATCAGGTAGGCTTCGCCGGTCATAAGAGCCGTGATCGCAGCCGCGTAGGCCCGGCTGGCATCGCTGTCGTAGGACAACCCGCGCGCCATCAACAGGGCGCCCAGGTTGGCGTAGCCGAGACCCAGCGTGCGGAATTCATGGCTGACACGCTCGATCTCGGGAGTCGGGTAGCTGGAATTATCCACAATGATTTCCTGCGCCAGAATCATGATCCTTACCGCGTGCCGGAATGATTCGATATCAAAGCTCCCATCCTCGCGCAGGAACTTCATCAGGTTCAACGAGGAGAGGTTGCAGGCGGAGTTGTCGTGAAATACATATTCCGAGCAGGGGTTGCAGGCGTTGATCGGAGCAGTGTTGGGGCAGGTATGCCAGTCATTCAGTGTGGTGTAGAACTGCATCCCGGGGTCGCCGCAGGTCCAGGTTGCCTCCGCGATGGCCCGCATCAGATCGCGCGCACGATAGGTTTGGGCCGGTTCTCCGGTCGTCACCTTGCGCGTGGCCCACTCCCGGTTCTCAATAACAGCGCGCATGAAGTCATCCGTCACGCTCACGCTGTTGTTGGCATTCTGAAACTGGACCGACTTGTAAGCCTCGCCATCAATGGAATCCCCATAACCGAGCTCAATCAGCTGATGCGCTTTCCTTTCTTCCCTGGCCTTGCACCAGATGAACTCCTCGATGTCGGGGTGGTCCGCATTGAGAATGACCATCTTGGCGGCGCGGCGCGTCGCCCCGCCGGACTTGATGGCGCCGGCAAAGGAATCCCAACCGCGCATGAATGAGACCGGACCCGAAGCGACGCCTCCCACCGCCAGCGGCTCAATGGAGGAACGAATGCGTGACAGGTTCACGCCGGAGCCGGAGCCCCCCTTGAAAATCATCGCCTCGGTCCGGGCCAGTTTCATAATCGATTCCATGCTGTCGTCAACTTCATTAATGAAGCAGGCCGAGCACTGGGGCTTCCTCACAATGCCCACATTGAACTGGACCGGAGAATTGAAGGCGGCATACTGGTTCAGCAACAGGTAGGTTAGCTCGGCGCTGAAGGCCTCGGCCGATTCTGCATCCGCAAAATAGCCCCCTTTCCGGCCCCAGCGCGTGAAGGTGTCGGTGATCCGTCCCACCACCTGCCGCACGCTGTTTTCGCGCGTGGACGTGCCCATATGGCCCCGAAAATACTTGGAGGCCACGATGTCGGTGGCCCGCTGCGACCAGAACTTTGGAAACTCCACCCCTTCTTGCCGGAAGGTCACGCGCCCGCTTTTGCCGTCCTTGATTTCGGCAGTCCTCAACTCCCATTCCACCATGTCGAAAGGGTGAACTCCGGACTTGGTGAAATGGCGCTCTATGCTTAAACCAGGTGATTTGGCGGCTGTCTTGGCGCTCTCCAGGGCTTCGTTATTCATACGACTTCCTCATTGGACAAATAAGTTGAGTGGAACAACCGGCTGGGGACAAAGGGAAGAAAAGGGGACGCAACGCTCATTCAAAATCACCTCGTGATCGCCTTCTGGACGGGGCGGCCAGCAAACCATGCCCCATTGGATTATTATTCTAGAAGGGGGCCGGAAAGGGAGTCAAGGCAAAAATACAAGATATAGGGGTTTTCAACTGGATTTACACCAAATAGTGTGGTTTTCAACACCGACTGCACACTTCTTGCTTGACTTCTCCACAGCTTTTCCACAGCACGGCTACGTTTTGGCACAGCCGTCGGCCATCAGGGGTCAGGGTTCGGGGGTCAGGGTTCTGGGGTCAGGGGGTCAGCGGTCAGCCGTCAGCCATCATCCATCATCTATCATCCATCATCCATGGTCCATGATCCATGATCTGTCATCCGTCGTATCCATCATCCCAGCGGCACAGGTCCCTGTCCCCTCTGTTAGAATCTACCTGTGTCGATCGCGGAAAACCTGAGTGCGGTGCAGCAGCGCATTGCCGACAAGGCTCGCCGCGTCGGTCGGGCGCCGGAGGAAATTACACTGGTGGCCGTGTCCAAGACTTTCGGTGCGCCCCTGGTGGATGAAGCAGCCTCAGCCGGGCAGATTCATTTCGGCGAGAACCGGGTTCAGGAAGCTGAAGACAAGATTCCTTTGATCCGGCAGAGCGGGCTCGTCTGGCACATGATCGGGCACCTGCAGCGCAACAAGGCCAAGCGCGCGGTACAACTTTTTGACTGGATTCATTCAGTCGACAGCCAGGAACTGCTCTGCAAGCTGGATCAGCATGCGGGGGCATTGGGGAAGCGGACGCTGGTGCTTCTCCAGCTTGGTCTGGCGGGCGAAGAGACCAAGTCCGGCATGACGGAGATGGAACTGGAAGGGGCGCTTGACTGCGCGCGGTCACGGCGCAATCTGTCGGTCGAAGGGCTGATGACAATCCCTCCGTTTTACGACAACCCGCAAGCGGCGAGACCTTTCTTCAAACGGCTGCGCCAGTTGCTGGAATACAGCAGGCGACGAGCTCCGGACCTCCCTTTGCGTCATCTGTCAATGGGAATGACGCATGATTTTGAAGTCGCCATCGAAGAGGGGGCCACTCTGCTGCGCGTCGGCACCGCCATCTTCGG
>JACQGG010000095.1 GCA_016199665.1 Acidobacteriota bacterium
GAAAAAAGTCTCTCTTTTCCGGAAAGAAGAGGCTGAAGCGGGTGAGATTGATCTGCTGCAGATCGGCCTCCACCTTGGAAAAATCGGTGTTCACCGTCAGATCCAAGGTGAGCTGCGAGCTCAGCCCCAACTTTACGTCAAGACCTGCATCCGGCGTGAAATCCCAATCATCTTTCTCCCTTCGAAGAAAGGGCGCCAGAAGATAAGGTTTCAGGTAAAGATTTCGACCCTGCTCAATCCCAGAGATGCCCAGCAGCGAACCCGCCAGGGAAACGCGGGAGAACCTGAACTGGCGGGGAATCGGCGACCAGGCGGCGGTCTCATTCTTGCGGCGTACGCGCCGCTGGAAATTTATTCCCCATCGCTGCTGGTCGCTGTTGCGAAAACGGAGGCTCTTGAACGGAATGGCGATTTCCGCCTGCCATCCCTGGTCCGTTATTTTCGATTTCACAAACCAGATCGCATCCCAGTCCGGATTCAGATTGTTGCCATTGGCAGTGACCTGCTGGTCGTAACGCGCCCCCAGTGGATTGGTCGCCAGCATGATGCCGTTGCGGCGGTCGCCGAAAGTATCCAGCATGATGATAAATGAGTCTCCCTCGGTGAGGACAAAATCCTTGTTGAGATCGTTGACGGTGATTCCTTTCCGACCCTGGGAATCAAAGCAGTAAACCCCGATATATAGATAGTCCGGGTCGTAAAGAACCCGCACCTCGGTCTTCTCCGTCGCAGGTTCCCCCGCCCGAGGCTCGTTTTGGATAAAGTTCCCTGCCTGCGCCGGCAGGTTCCAGACAGGCTCGTTCAGTTCGCCGTCAATCACAACTTTCTGGTCCACGCGAACGGCCACGATTTTTCGCTCCAGCCGGATGTTTTGGTAATCGAGCTGGACGCCGGCCGCAATGGGCGACAAGGAGAGCAATGCGCTGCACAGCGCGCCAGCCGCGTCGAGCCGCCTGCAAGCAGCAAATGGGATGGGTCCCGGTCCGAAAAACGCCCCGGTTGACACCGCTTTCCAGTTTCTTGACAGTCTTGGACCCAACGGCGTCATTTCACCCCCGGTTGTGCATTGGCTGTGGTCACCCCTGCTTGGAGTGCGGGGCCGGATAGTATCATACTGCCTGGAAAACCCCTCCACACCGGCAGCATCTTCAGAAAAAAAGCCCTACGGAGAGGATATTCTCGGACAGCAATAACAACCTTTGGCGTTACCGGAGGCTACTGCAAGTAACGATACGTTCCTTTTTCTACAAGATCGGCGGTTTGAAGCACGTGGGACAACGGGTTCCTGGCGTACTCCTTGTAGTCTCCGGAAACGTTGATTCCAGGAACGTCAGGAATCCATCTTTCTCTCAGAAGCCCATCCCAGACTTCCTTGTATTTGCCGCCTCCCTCGACGTGAGTGACCATGCCGTTTCTTACGTGCACCTTCAGGTTGGGAAAGACTCCGGAGGTACTGGTCGTGGCTGCCACGACTCCGTTGGCGTCAGGCGCCACGACTTTTCTGATCCCTTCATGGAGCCGTCACTCCGAAACCCAAGATCTTGTTCTGAACAGCAGTGGATCCGCCCTCAACGCAGAGACGCAGAGGTCGCAGAGAATGCGCCGAGATTTTTTCTCTACGCCGCCGCTGCCTCCTCCGCACCCACGCGGTAGGAAAACTTTGCAAGAAAACAAGAAGTTGCCAAGTTGCACCGCCGAGGATACGCAGAGAACAATGCCTCTGCGCCACGGCGGTGAGTTCAAAAAAGTAAGAGGGTCGTATTCTCACCAGACGAATTTCAGACCCAACTGGATCTGGCGGTTGTCGGATGAAGTGCGGGCAATCCTTCCCGCTGTCGGGATGCGCGTGGTCCGGTTGCTGAAAACATTGGAGGCCGGAGTCGCAAACTGCGCGCGATTCAGGACGTTGAAGACTTCCAGTCGAACCTGAACCTTGAAGCCCTCCGAGATGCCGGGCACCATATTTTCCTTGGTGAGTCCAAAATCCAGGTTGGCGTAACCGGGACCAATCACCGTGTCCCTTCCCAGGTTGCCGAACGTGTTGGGAGGAGGCGGTATAAAAGCGGTCACGTCAAAATACTGATTGGGATTATCCCGATTGACCGGATTGTTGTTCGCTCCCGGCGCCAAGTCCGGGCGGTTTAAAGTTAAAAACCGGCCCAGCGTACCCGCATTGTCATAATTGAGACTCACGTTAAACGGAGTTCCGGCAGCCAGAGAAAGGATCCCGTTCAGATTCCAGTCCGCCAGCAGCGCCTTCCCGACGCGGCCCAGCCCGCTGCCCATGGGCAGCTTGTAAAGCCAGCTTGAAGTAAAACTATGCCGGACATCGATGTTGGAAAGACCGCGATCCCCTGCCAGATTGTCCGCATTCTGCGGAAATCCCGTCGGGATAAGGTCACTCAGCCCGACCGAAGTTGTCGCGTCATCCACCGTCCTGGAGAATGTGTAGGAAACGCGCGCCTGAAAACCGGCGCTGAAGCGACGGTCCAGTTTCACCTGTAAACCGTTGTAGAACGAGTGCGCCCCCGACCGCGTCTGTCTCATCGCGCCAAATGCCGGGTTTCTCATCCGGCTTCCCGGAGGGATGATCCACCTTCCATCGACCAGGACCGACCGCGCCGTGTTCGCCTCCTGTATATACAGCAGCTTCACGCCGCGACCGCCCAAATACCCCAGAGTCAGCGCCGTGTCCCGGAAAAGCTCATGCGAGACGGTAAAATTGAATTTCTGCTCGTAGGGGTTTTTTAAATCAAACTGAATCGGCTTCTGCTCTCTCGTGACCGTCCCCCGACTGGCTTCTCTTTCAACAGTCTTGACAATATCGGGAAACAGATCCGGGGCGGGATTTCGCACGGATATGTAAAAGAAGAAAGGATCATTCCGCCCGCCCGGCCCCTTGTAATAAGGCGGGAACATCATATGATAAAAAATTCCGTAGCCCGCCCGCACCACCGTCTTGCCGTTGCCCCATGGATCCCAGGCCAGACCCACGCGCGGGGAAAGATTCTTCAGACTGGGATTCTTCCAGAAGGGGTCGCCCACGGTCATTTCCCTGTCCGTTTCCACGTTGCGAAGATTGGATACCTTGCCATTCACTTCGCGAGGCACGGTGTAAAACTCCCACCGCAGGCCCAGGTTCGCCGTCACCCTGGAAGAGACACGCCAGTCATCCTGCAGGTAGAATCCCGGCAGCCACTGCCTCCAACCCCGAATCCCGTCACTGCCCGGCATCTCTGCCTCGCTGAGCGTTTGAGGTATTCCCCGAAGAAAAGATTCCAAATCGGCAAAATTGAAAGTTCCCAGGCGACTGTGATCGGCGTCATTCAAGTGGATTCGGGAAACGCTGCCGCCGAATTTCAACGAATGGGCGCCGCGCGTGTAGTAGATGCTGTCCATGTACTGGGCAAGGTTCATGATGCTTCCTTCGGGAGATCTTCCCCCCGTACCCGATAACCCGCCTACCCCGATGCCCCCCATCGATAACGGTTGGCCAGGCCGGAAGGTTATAGAGATCGGATGCAATGCCGCACCATCGTCAAATGCCAAAGTGCGGTTAAAAGCAAAGCGGGCTACATTCAGAAGAATGGGGGAAAAAGTCTGACTTTCTTCCAGGGTCACGTACTGGTAGCGACTTTGCTGAAAATCCGTGAAGTTAGGCAGAACAAACGGGTTGGTAACCTCGCCGTCATCGAAGTTGTACCGAACAAAAAAATGGTTCCGTTCCGAGAACTGATGGTCCAACTTGATCACCCAGTAATTCTCGTTTGCAACGCGCTGTCCGGGGTTGTTGAAGGTCGCAATTCCTCCTCCGACGATCGGGCCGTTGGGCAATGGATACAATTCCTGCAGGACAGTCCGAACGTTATTGGCGACTCCCACCTCGCGAAGTGTCCCGCCCGGGGCCGGCAAGAAGCCCCGCCGCGCGTTTTCATCGGGAACAAATCCCACCTGGGACAATCCCTTGGCTTCCCTCAAGCCCTCATAGTCGGCAAAGAAAAAGGTCTGGTTTCTTACAATCGGCCCGCCCAGGCTCACGCCAAACTGGTGTCTCCTAAATTCCGGCTTCCTGGGTATGGCAAAAAAGTTGCGGGCGTCCAGATTATCGTTTCGATGAAATTCAAACGCGCTCCCGTGAATCTCATTGGTCCCGCTCTTGCTGATCATGTTGAACACCCCGCCGGCGGACCTTCCAAATTCGGCCGAGAAGTTGCTCACTTCCACCCGAAATTCACGCACTGCCTCAACGCCGAGGATCACGCCGGTCACGCTGCCGGGCACCTGGAAGTTCGACCAACTGTTAATATCCGTTCCGTCCAGGAGGTAGCCCGTCTGATCCGGCCGAGAGCCGGAGACCGCCACCCGCGTCCCGAACCCTTTACTGAAGGTCTGGTCAGTATTGCGCGCGCTGACCGTGCCGGTTTCCAGCAGAGAGAGCTTGGTAAAATCCCTCCCGTTCAAGGGAAGTTCGGTCATCTGCGTGTTGTTGATTACTCCTGAAACCGACGAGACCGTGGTGTCGACGATAGGCGCCTCACCTGTCACCGTGACCTCTTCGGAAATTTCCCCCACCTGCAGCTTCAAATCGAGCGCCAGCTCCTGGGCCACCTCCAACTTGATCCCGGGACGGGTGGCCTTTCTGAAACCCGGCAAGGAAGCGGTAACTTGGTAGGAACCCGCCGGCAGACCCGCAACCCGGTATCGGCCTTGATCATCAGAGACGCCTTCCTGAATCCGGCCGTTCTCTGTGTTTTGTACAATCACACCGACCCCAGGCAGCACCGCCCCCGACTCATCGCGCACCGTCCCGGCAATGGTGCCTGTGGTCTGCCCGTAAGAAAAACTGGAGCCGATCAGACAGAAGCCGAGAGTGAAAACCAAGGCGCCGGAGAGCCGAACGCTGACTCTTGTTTTTTTTCTCATAATATTCCGGATTTGTATTTTCTTGCTCTGCATGACTCACTCCTTATGATTTCTTAACGCTTTTCGTACTTGACCTTTCCGCCCACCAGAACCTTCAAAATGGGGATCTCATGAATCTTCTCCTCCGGCACCGTCATGTAGTCCGCTCCCAGGATCAGCAGATCCGCCAGTTTTCCCGGTTCGATCGTTCCTATTTCCTTCTCTGCCTTGTACATGCGCGATGCCCAGTTGGTGATCATCCAGAGCAGTTCCTGACGGCTCGCCTTCTCCTGCGCTCCCCATATCTTCCCCGTGCTGTCATTCTTGCGGGTGATGAACTTCTCCAGCTTGATAAAATAAGTGGAATTGAGACTTGCAAACTCATCATCCTCATCCGGACCTGTCACGTTTGCCGCGGTTCTGTCCTCGGCGGGTCGTTCTCCCTTGGTAAGGTCTATGGTGCGATCAAAGCTTCGATAAAAACTGGGCAAGCCGCCCCTGGCCTCCAGAATCGGCTTCAGTCCGGAGTCAATTGCGGTCCTGATCGGACTCATCCGATTGACCGCGTCTGCTCCATACTGAAAAGTGCCGTATTCTCCATCCTTGCTCAGGAATAGGTAATCCGGCGAAAAAGACAACTGCGCATCGGCCTTGGCAAGTTCTTTTAGTTGATCGGGTGCGCGCATCATCCCATGCACAAATCCCCACCTTTGTCCGGCGACCGACCTTTCCAACCCCGTCCTTTGTCCTGTGACCGGGTTGTCGGCCTTCTCGGCCGCCTTCATCGTCTCGATCATCAGATCGACGCCGCCGTCGCCCTGAATGTGCATGTCGCTCACGCTCCAGCCGTACTTGTGGGCAACCAACGCACTCTTATAATCGCTGTACTGTTTCCAATCACTGCCCTTGTCCACTCCATCGATCCACTTGTTCTGGCCGTAGGCGCCAAAAGCGTCTCCGGGATACATCTTCAGTTTCGGATTGCGCGTCATGTATCCGCCGTTGTCCATATTGCTGTCAATGGAGCTGACCGTCGCTCCCACGATCTTGAACCATTCGTCGCCGATTCCCTGCAAATTGCCCATCCGCTTCAGCATCCCCTCGGCGTTGGGATTGACCCGCGGCACTTCGCTGATGATTCTGAGCCGCACGGGGAGCACTCCCCTGTCATAGAGGACCTTGCACAGCGTTACGGAAAGACCCCCGGCTCGCCCTCCCATCGTGGTGACCCCAATCTCGTTCAGCCGGTGCATCATTCTTAATTGACTCTGAAGCATATCGTCCCACAATTTACCTTCCGGCCATGGAAGCACCTCGTAGGTCAATACGCCATAGGCCCAATTCTTTATCGTCCCGGTCGGCTCTCCCTTGGCGTCTTTGAATATGCTCGGCTCCAGCTCCGGCCACTTCGGGAGCGTTTTCAGGCCCAGAGTGTTGACCACGCCCGCCGTGTTGTCGTAGCTGGCCAGCACCGGATTGTTGGGAGCAATCGCATCGAGCATCTTCCCCGTCACCTGGTAGGCCGCCTCTGTCCGGAAAAAGCTGAAGAAGATCCACTCGCCCGGTTTCGCCTTGGAACTGTCAACGACCTCTTTCATGGCTCTTAAGCCCGCGTCCAGACTGTTGAACTTGAGCCGTACATCGGGAAAATACGCAGGACCACTCGGTCCGTGCCATCCTTCGTAGTTGCCGCTGTGCACTTCAATAAACCCGGGAACGACAGTCTTGCCTTGCAGGTCGATCTTTTCCGTCTTCGGCCCCGCCATCTTCAATATTCTGGCGCTGTCCCCCACAGCCAGGAACTTTCCATCTCTGATTGCCGCGGCCTGGGCGATGGTAAACTTGTCATCGGCGGTCAGGACCTTGCCGTTGTAAAGGACCGTGTCGGCATACGCCAAAACTTCGGCAGGCAAGTCCTGCTGCCCATTGACGAAGCTCATACACCCGACCCACAAGATACAAAAGAAGGTAGTTACAAACTTCTTATGCGTTGTCATGATTGACCTCACAATTGATTCATTGTTGGATTGCAGACTTCCCTCGACTTGGCCCGCAACCCCCCGCATTTTCTACTGGGACGGCGGATCCGGGCATTGGGACTGCGTTGCGCTCGGCCGGGCTTCCCCGACGTACGGTTCAAGTACGCCGGCGGAGTCCTCGATTGCGCACCTTGTCAGGCGCCCGTCTCGGTCGCCTCGCCGCGAAAACGTGTGAGAAATCCGGGCCGGCCGCACAGAACCAGAGAGGGGACCAGAGGATAAAAGGCTAAGCAAATAAGAGCCGCAAACCGGAAGACTGCGTGAAATATTCCCCACTCCGCTGACTCAGGACCACCCCACTACCGCTCGAATTTGGAGTTCTCCATTCCTCCGCTCAAGGAACTCTCCACCCATAGGCCGAAAATACTGGATACCGCATGCAGCGTAGATCAACCGGCAAAACGAGTCAACAAAAAAGCCGGGCAGAAACGATCACCAATGGCGACTTCGATCCCGGCGCGGGGCTATAATGACGATCCAGGGTAAAGTTAAGGAGGTGCTTTCATGGCACTGAAGCGGTTAGCACGCTGGATTGCCACTGCGTTCTCCACCTTGATCATGATCGAGGTTCTCATTATGATCAGTCCTTTCGCTTTCTACTGGTATTCCTTTTATTCCCCCACGCTGCAGAGTTTGCACGGGTCACGCTGGACCGCCTGGGCCGAGAGCTTCTTCCTGCCTCACTCGGTCATTTCCACCAGCGCGGTCCTTGAGTTTCTGCGGTGGAGGCTGGGGCCCTATCTGTTCAGCCTCGGTTTGCTGGCATTCCTGGCTCTGGCAATACAGATTTACTCCGCCAAACTGCGTAAGAAGGGAGTCGTGACGGGGGGCATCTACCGGTATATCCGCCACCCTCAATATCTCTGCCTTGCCATTGCGGGTTTCGGACTGATGACCTACTGGCCGCGGATGATGATCCTGATTTTTTATCTGCTCATGCTGGTCGCCTACTACCTGCTGGCCCGCTCCGAAGAAGGGCGGATGCGCCGCTCCCACCCGGATTATGCGGACTACCAGCAGCGAACCTGGATGTTTGTTCCCGGCGCTCCCGGCCGGCGTCTGCGCCAATGGTTTTTTGGATGGGTGAAGCATGAATCCCTTGGCACCGCCTTGTGCTGCGCGGCAGTCTTCACCGGGGGGCTCGGAGCCGGCCTTCTTGCGCGGCAATACACGATCCACCACGTGGCTCAGGTGGTTCTGCCCGGCGAGCGCATGCTGGCGATCGCCGTCTGGCCGGACGACAGCGCGCGGATTGAAATGGCAGAGCTGACCCGGCGCGTGTTGCGCGATCCGGAACTGTCGCGGCAGATCCAACAGCAAAATGAGGCTGCGTTTACCGTCCACCTTCTGCCGGCTGACTACGGCATGGTCAACATGTTTGCCAACGTCGGCCAGCGAACCATGACGCCGGAAATGAGTTGGGGTCGTTTCGCCTTCGTGATTCGCTACCTGTTTCCTTTCCTGGAAGGCAACCGCCGGTACCGCCCCATGGGCCATCCCCGCCAGGAAAAGTTGAAGCTGATTTTTTCCCGCATGGAGCAGCCCGGCCGGCAATCCATCCCGCTGCAATCGGTGCTGGGCATGCAGGCAAAAATGACGCCGGTGGCGTTGGTGGACGTGGACGCGGCGACCGGAGCCATCGTAAAGCGCACAGACCCCGGCGGGCGCAGTGTCTGGGGTCCGATCACCATGCCCGTGTTCTAGCCCGCATTTCTTACAGGTTTTCGTGACGCGGCGTTGGAGACGGGCATGATGACAAGGCGAGCGACCGGGCGCTCCGCAGACGTACTTGAACGGTACGTCGAGGAGCCCGACCGAGCGCAATGCAGTCAGCGTGTCCGGCTCCGCCGCTGCAGTGAACCGCGCGCGTAAGCAAGCGGTGCGCTAACTCACTGGAATTCCGCGCCGCTCCCCAATAAGCTGTGAAAAATTGGTTCAACGCAGAGGCGCAGAGATCGCCGAGGCTGCGCAGAGCACCCTCTCTCCGCGCCGCCTCTACAACGCAGCGAAAAACATTGCGGCTCCAGCGAGGAAGGATTCACACTCCCTCGACGACGACCATGCGCGTGGATGCCGATGCCTGGCGCAGCGCCTTCGGCTGGCTGTATTCGACTGATCCCCACCAGGCTTTCGCTTGTGCTACCGAAGGAAATTCCAGGATGATAAGACGCGCAGGCGACCACGTCCCCTCAAGGGTCTCCAAGTCGCCGCCGCGCACCAGGAACCGCCCCCCATACCGGGCGATCGAGGGTGGCACCCGTTGCCGGTACGCCTCGTATTTCTCTTTATCCAGCACTTCAACGTCGGCCACGATATAAGCTGACATGTCCTGCGCTCCTCGCTAAAGATTGAGCTTACCCGATCTCTTCCCGTCCGTGAACTTGCGTTCATGCGAGGCCCGCGTTCATTCGCGTTCATGCGAGGCCCGCGTTCATTCACGTTCATGCGAGGCCCGCGTTCATTCGCGTTCATGCGCGGCCCGCGTTCATTCGCGTTCATGCGCGGCCCCCGTTCATTCGCGTTCATGCGCGGCCCCCGTTCATTCGCGTTCATGCGCGGCCCCCGTTCATTCGCGTTCATGCGCGGCCCGCGTTCCTCATGTTGTTCGCCCGATAAGCTCGAGATCCTCACGCGACAGCGACAGCCGGTGCGCCGCCCAATTTTCCTCCAGATGTTTGAGCGAGCTGGTGCCGGGAATGGGCAGCATCACCGGCGAGCGTGCCAGCAACCAGGCCAGGGCAATCTGCGCGGGCGTAGTTCCATGTCGGCGCGCGATATCGGCCAGCGCCGGCTTGGTTTGGACGATTGATCCAACTGCCAGGGGAAAGAACGGCACATGCCGGCAACGAAAACCTGTGACAAAAGCGGATCAAGACAACGAGCCGGTTCTCACCTGGCTCCGGCCGCCTCGCCCGCAGGTTTCTGGTAGGTCACTTTTCCTCCCACGATGACCGTAAGCACCGGGATCTCGGAAATATCCTCCTCCGGGACCGTCATGTAATCTCCGCCCAGGACAACCATGTCGGCAAGTTTCCCCGGCTCGATGGTCCCCAGGATCTTCTCGTCGCTGTAGAACCGCGATGCCCAGTTGGTTCCCATCCAGAGCGCTTCCTGGCGAGTGATCCGCTCGTTGGGACCCCAAACCTTTCCGGTCTCTTCATTCTTGCGGGTGATAAATTTTTCCAGGTTCTGCATGTACCACCGGGTGCCATACAATTGCCAGGCGCGTCCAAATATGGTGCTTGACTCCATGATCTGGGCCGCTCGTCCGGAGGTCACCCTCTTGACCCGCTTTTCTAGAGGATTGATGCCCAAACCATTGGTGACTTCCAGCGCCGGCTTCAGACCTGCATCGATCAGGGTGCGTATCGGATGGTTTCCCGCCATCTGGTCGGCCCCGTACTGCGTCACGATTGACTGCTCCACACCCTTGTCAAAGAACCCGATAATGGGAGCCATGGACAAAATGGCGTCATACGTGGCCATCCTTGCCACCAGATCCGGAGGCCTCATGAAGCCGTGGACCATTCCAAACCTCTTCCCTTTCACGGGCCGCGTCTTATTGATCTCATCCCAGGCATCGACCATCATCTGGACGCCGGCATCCCCTTCAATGTGCATGTCGGTCACGTTCCACCCGTAGCGGCCCAGCAGCACCGTGTTCTGAAACTCCTTCTTCCACCCGTCCTCTTCCTGGAACATCATCCCCCACTTGTTTTGCCCAAACGGGCCGAAGGCATCGCCCGGAAGGTGCTGGCGCTTGGCGGAGCGAGTGAAAAACCCGCCGTTTCCCGCATTGCTGTCGACCACGGTGCTGGTCGCGCCGGCAATCTTAAGCCACTCGTTCCCGAGGTTATTGAAGTTGCCCATGCGTTTCAGATACCGCTCCATCTGCGGATTCTGGCGGCCGAATTCATGACTCAAGCGCACCCGTAAAGGCAACTCCCCGCGCCGATACAACTCCGACACGATGGTCACCGGTATGCCGGAAGCGCGCGATCCCACGGTCGTCACTCCCACACTGTTGATCTTTTCAAATATCTCCTTCTGGAACTGGATCATCTCCTCCATCCTCTTGTCATCGGGATAGGGGAGAATTTCCATCTCCAGCACCCCCAGAGCCCATCCTCGGATGTGGCCGGTGGGGTCGCCCTTTTCATCCACAAAGAGCCCCTCTTTCACATCTTTGGGAATCATGGCGAGGGCTTTGCTGTTAATGATTCCCGCGGTGGTGTCATAGGTGGCCAATATCGGATTATTGGGAGACACCGTGTCCAGGATCTTGCGGTTCAGTTGATAGCCTGCCGCGGTGCGCAGGATGCCGAAGAAAACCCAGTCGCCGGGCTTTGCCGAGTCCACGCCCCCCTTGATCCCTCTCAGGAGGTCGTCGACCGTATCGGCGCCGATGCGAAACATGTTGTCGTTGACCCAACTAAGAGCCGAGCCGCCGGCCGGAACGCCCCCCAGCAAATTCCCGGAATGAGGGTCGTAAAAACCGGGCACCAAACTCTTCCCCTGCAGGTCGATCTTCTGCGTTCCTGGCCCGGCCATTTTCAGGATGGCGGCGCTGTCCCCGATGGCCAGAAATTTTCCGTCCCGCACCGCGACAGCCTGGGCGGTGGTGAACTTGTCATCCGCCGTCAACACCTTCCCGTTGTACAAAACCATGTCGGCATAGTGCAGAATCTCAGCGGGCAAATTCTGCAGGGCGTAGAGAACCGGAAGAGCCCACCCGGCAAGGCTCAGCATGATCCCCAAGGCAAGAATCCTGGTCTGATTTGAATTCCTCATTTTTCCCTCCCTCCAGCCCGCATTTCACACAAATTTCTACTGCCGCACGAAAACCTGTGAGTCAATGCGGGCGCGGTATTATTGAGAATACCTCTCAAGTGTCGTGGTAAGGCGCACATTTTTAGGAGCGAGTTTACCGCGTTTTCGTTGCAAGAGAGCATTTTCCTTACAAGTGAAAAATTCAGATGGCGCGCGCCGGGATTCTCGTCGGAGGGTCCGCTCCCTGGCGGTACCGGCTCGGAGTCTTTCGCAGCTTGTGACGCTTCAGCCCCTGGCAGGAAATTCGGCGAGAACGGGCGGGGGGTGACGGGTGTCTTCCAGCAGCCGCAAGGCCGCCTCCAGCACCGCGGTTTGTCGCTCCTGACTGCAGGGCGTATCCAGCGGGTAGCCATGGCGGAAGGGCACCCAGAGGGCGCGAGGCGGCCGAACCCGCCGGGCCACTTCGCGCAGAAGCTGAATCGCCACGGTTGCGATCCCCCGGCGCTCAAGTTCGGCTGCCACCAGGCCGACGGCCTGATTGCACATCGGTCATACCGGTATCAACAAAGCCACGTCCACGCCATCTTCCACCAGGCGCCGGGCCGCTTCCGGCGCCGTGTCCCGAACCAGGCGGCCGGGGGCGGTGATCGAACCCATCAGGGAAAGGTGACGCCGGTTGAGCGAGCCGATCCTGCCCGCCCCCAGCAGTTCCCGCATCCGGTCCAGTGGGAAAGCAAGGTTCGGATCCTGGCGCATCCCTCGATGATCGAACGACTCGCTCCGGTGCGTGTCGACCAGATTCGCGACGCCGGCATCGCCGGGGATCTCGCGAAAGCTCGGATCGCCGCCGCGCCGGGAGGCATCGAACGGCTCCTGGCCCGGCAAAACAAAGCCGGCGCTGGAAACCAGGGCCAGGCGGGACTCGGCGAGCGGTTTGGATAGAGGCGTCCAGGGCACCGGGTCGATCCGGCGCCAGGGATACACTTGCAGAAACAGCCGCAAGGGCGGTGAAAACTCGCTGAGCTCAGCCACGGTCGCTGACTTATAATATCCAGTTATCACAGAACGGAAATCACAAATTGCAGATCGCGAATAACCGTGAATTGCAGATCACCCGTTGCCACCAATGTTGACGGCAAGGCCTGGAGTTCGAATGGAGGCTGCCGCTGATGCCTGGAACTGAGGGCCTGCTGCCTATTCTCAACAACCGCACGGCCAATTTTGATCTCGCTCTGGCCGAACACGGCATCCCACGGCTGACACGCCGGCAGACGACGACATTGCAAATCAATGTGGGCAAGCTCTGCAATCAGGCCTGCCACCATTGTCACGTCGAGGCCGGACCGAAGCGGACTGAAGTCATGCCTGCGGACGTTGTCGACCGGTTGCTCGAGTTGCTTGAACTCAGCCCGTGCATTGAAACGGTGGATGTAACGGGCGGGGCCCCCGAGTTGAATCCGCATTTTCGCCGGCTCGTCCGGGAAACGCGGCGCCTGAATCGGCGGGTCATCGATCGCTGCAATCTCACCGTGCTCCTGGAAGCCGGACAGGAGGATCTAGCCGAGTTCCTGGCAAGCAATCGAGTGGAGGTCGTGGCGAGCCTCCCTTGTTACACCGCCGAGAACGTGGACCGGCAGCGGGGCCGAGGCGTATTTGACAAGAGTATCCGCGCCCTCAAACTGCTGAATGACCTGGGTTACGACCGCCACGGCTCCGGGCTTTCCCTCCACCTTGTCTACAATCCTCTGGGCGCCTTTCTTCCGCCTCCGCAGGAGAAGCTTGAGGCCGGCTACAAGATGCACTTGCGGGAGCGCTTCGGGATCGAGTTCAATCGCCTCTTCACCCTGACGAATATGCCCATAAAACGCTTTGCCGACTTTCTTGTCCGCAGCGGCCAGGTTGAGTCGTACCTGTGCCTGCTGGTGAACCATTTCAATCCGGCCACGGTCGAAAAACTCATGTGCCGTTCTCTGGTCAGCGTCGGGTGGAATGGCCGGCTGTACGACTGCGACTTCAACCAGATGCTCGAGATCGGAACGCTTCATGCGGGAACCCTCTGGGACATCCGGTCTTTTGACGACTGGTCCGGAGAGCGTATCGCTGTTGCCGGGCACTGCTTCGGCTGCACCGCAGGAGCGGGCTCAAGCTGCGGAGGAAGCCTCCAGTGAGACTCCCGCTTGTCCTGGAGCGCCCGTGAGTCGCGCGTTTCCCGTCCAATGGCTCGGCGCCGCCGTTGTGATTGCGGGGGCCTCGCCGGCGCTGGCCTTCCTGCCGTTGAAACAATGGTTGCCGGCCATCCTCCGCTGGATCGGGAGTTTTGGCGGGGCGGGCGCGGCTGTTTACGCTGCGTTGTACGTTGTCGGGACCGTGCTGTTTGTGCCCGGCGTGGCGTTGACGGCGGGGGCGGGGCTCATTTACGGCCCGGTGGCCGGGAGCCTCCTTGTTTCGGCTGCCAGCGTTACGGCGGCGACGATTTCTTTTCTCATCGCGCGTCATGTTGCCCGAGATTGGGTTGAATCCAAGCTTTCGGCATACCCCAAGGCCTTAACCCTGGATCGTGCCTTGAAGAAAAATGGGTTCAAGGTCGTCCTGCTACTTCGCCTTGAGCCGGTGATTCTCCCTTTCGCCCTGCTGAATTATTCTCTCGGGCTTACGCGGGTGACTCTGCGCGACTATGTGCTGGGGTCCTGGCTGGGCATGCTGCCTGCCACCCTTGTCTACGTTTATCTGGGCTCGGCGGCGCACAGCATCGCGGATCTTCTGGAAGGCGGGATTCCGGGCGGAGGAAGGCCGGGGCGGATTTTGTATTGGGGAGGGCTGTGCGCCTCTATTCTTCTGATTCTGCTCCTGGGGCGCATCGCGCGCCGGGCATTGCAGGAAGAGCTGGACGCCCCATCCACCGCGTCCGGGGGTACGGGATAATGGGGCCGCAGCGGCGCGAGTCCTGCGGGTGAAACTCTTCGGGTTCGGGAGGCAATCGTGGCCAGATCGACCATCTGTATCTTTGCCAAACCTCCGCTTCCCGGACAATCAAAGACGCGGCTGATCCCCGCCGTGGGCCCGGAGGGCGCCGCCAGGATTGCACTGGCGCTCCTGGAAGACTTGATTGACGTTGCCCTGCAGGTTGAAGATTCAGCCGTGGTTATTTCCACAACCGAATTTTTTCAGTTTGACGGCATGCGCTCCGTTCCCGTGTGGCTCCAGCCTGAAGGCGCCCTGGGCTGGCGCATGGAGCAGGCGCTCCAGCGGGCGCTTTCGCACTCGCCCCTGGCCGTCGCCCTGGGTGCGGACACGCCGGGTTTGAGCGTGCAGATCGTGGAAGAAGCGCGGAAGGGATTGCTCGAATCAGACGCGGTACTCGGGCCGGCGGACGATGGGGGCTACTATCTTGTGGGACTGAGGCGCTGCCCGGATCACCTGTTCGACGACATCCGCTGGAGTCATCCGGAAACTCTGCGAGATACCGTGGCTCAATTCCAGCGGTTCGGCATGAGCTACAGCTTCGCCCGCCAGTGGATCGACGTCGATACGCCTGGTGACTTGAGGCGCATCGGCTCTTGGCTTCAGGCGGGAAGAGTTCGCGCTCCGCACCTTCACCGGGTCCTCAAGTCGATCGGTATTTTGCCGGGGGACGCGCTTGCCTAGTGTCGCGCTGGCAACAAAGGGTTGCGTATTTGCCGAACGCGACACTAGATTTCGCTGTGCCTGCCGGCGCAGTTCCCTGTTCAGTAGAAATGACGGCAACAGGCGCCCGGCGAGCAGGGAATTGGGCGCCGGCCGCCGTGAGGCCATTCCGTGAGGGTCTCGGTCATCATCCCCGTCCTCAACGAGCGCGACTGCCTGCCGGCAGGACTGGCGGCTCTGGCCGGCCAGCCCTGGGTCCATGAGGTGATCGTTGTCGACGGCGGCAGCAGCGACGGCACGCGGGAGTGGCTCGCCGGGCAGCCCGCCATTGTCGTGATCGATTCAGTCGGGGGAAAAGGGAACCAGATCAATGCAGGCGCGCGGACGTCCTCCGGGGACGTCCTGCTTCTGCTTCATGCCGACTGCCTTCTTCCCACGGATGCAGGCGTGCGGCTGGGCGAAGCCCTGAAGGATGAAGCGGTCTCGGCGGGATGCTTTTGCGTGCAGTTTTCAGAGACGCGCCCTCGCTCGCTGCGCGCGGTTGCTGCGGGCATCAATATGCGCACCCGGCTGAGCCGCACCGCCACGGGCGACCAGGCGATTTTTGTCCGCCGGCGGGCTTTCGATCAGGCCGGGGGCTGCCCGGATTGGCCTTTGTTTGAAGACGTCGATCTGGTGCGGCGCATCAAACGGTTCGGCCGGTTTCGTGTCATTCCTTCCCGCGTGACGCTCTCGCCGCGACGCTACCTCTGCCGGGGTGTCTTCCGCACCGCTCTGCTCATTCTGCTGCTGCGTCTTGGATTCTGGGCCGGCATTTCCCCTTTCACGCTGCGAAAGTGGTTTCTCGACGTGCGGTCCGATCTGCAATAACCTGAAAATAGCCCGTTATGGATACCGCTTTGTAACTCTTCTATTTGGCACGCCCGGGCGCGCGGCGCAAATCTTCTTAACTTCCAACAAGAAGTGATAGACTTTCGCGATGCTCCCTTCCATTTGCAGACTGGCCGGGCGACCGGGTTATGTTTCATTCAAGCCGCTCCTCCTGATGATGCCGGCTTTGCTGGCTAGCCTGGCCTTCGTAACGCCCTTGCTGGGGCAGGAACCGCACCAAAATGCCAGGACTGCCCAAGCCTTTCGAGTAGAGAACAAGCCTAAGATTGATGGGAACCTGAATGAAGCCGTTTGGGCAGCCGTCATTGCTTCCGCCAGCGGCTTCCGCCAGAAGGAGCCCCACGAAGCCGAGCCCTCCAGCGAGAACACGGAAATCAAGATTATCTACGACGATGAGAGCCTCTACTTTGGAATCACCTGCTATGATTCCGAACCGGATAAGATCCGGGCTACCGAACTGCGCCGCGATAATGAGCTGAGCAGCGACGACAGCGTCTGGATCATTCTGGATACCTTTCACGACCATCGCAACTCATTCCTCTTCAAGACCAATCCCCTGGGGACGAAGTTTGATGCCCAGGTCACCGATGAGGGGAAAGACTTGAATCCGCAGTGGGATGAAAAATGGGAGGTCCGCGCCAGGATAAATGACCTGGGCTGGACGGCTGAAATAGAGATACCTTTCAAGACGCTGCGAGTCATTGACAAAAAG
Organism: Acidobacteriota bacterium; assembly: GCA_016199665.1. Lineage (GTDB taxonomy): Bacteria > Acidobacteriota > UBA6911 > JACQSX01 > JACQSX01 > JACQSX01. Next base: position 16,939 of record JACQGG010000095.1, read on the forward strand.
GAGCAGACCTGGGGCATTGACTTTAAAAGAGTGGTCGTAAGAAAAAACGAGGAAGCGCTCTGGTCAAACTACGACCGGGATTTCAAATTTGAGGACGTATCCAAAGCCGGCCATTTGAGAGGACTGGATAACATCCAAAAAGGGTTAAAGCTCCGGATCAAGCCTTTCGTGATAGCGGGCGTGTCGAGTCTGTCCCGGGAAGGGAAGTCAGAAACAGACAACCGGTCGGAGGGGGGATTGGAAATTCTCAAGTACCGGATCACCCCCAGCCTCTCTGCCGATTTTACGTTCAATACCGACTTTGCCCAGACGGAAGTGGACCAAGTGGTGATTAACTTGACTCGCTTCCCCCTGTTCTTTCCTGAGAAGCGCGAGTTTTTTCTGGAGGGCGCCGGCATATTTCAATTCAGCACCGAAAAGGATCGGAGAGGTGTGCCGGATTTCAAGTTTTTCCACAGCCGCAGAATCGGTCTTTCCCCCAATGGGGAAGTGATACCCATTATCGGCGGGGCAAGAGTTGCCGGCAAGTTAAAGGGACTGAGTCTTGGCCTTTTAAGTATGCAGACCGACGACTTTAAAGATATCCCTGGAAGCAACTTTTCCGTTTTGAGAATCAAGAGGGATATTTTCTCCAGATCCAGCATCGGGGTGATGGTGACCAATCGTCAATCCCGCCGCAAGGATGATTTTAACCGCGTTTACGGCCTGGACGCCAACCTGGTGTTTTTGGAGAACCTGCGCGTGGGGAGCTTTCTGGCAAAGTCCCAATCTCCGGAAGTCACCGAGGGAGACTGGACCTATGGAACGGAGGCGAACTACGAAACGGATTCCTGGCTTCTGGAAGGGGCCCATATCGTGATTCGCGAAAATTTTAATCCGGAGATTGGATTTGTGAGAAGAAAGGACATCGACAAGAACTTCACCCGGATTGGAATTAAACCGCGTCCGCGAATCGAGTGGATCCGGCAGTTGATTCTGAGTACCCGCTTCGATTATCACACCGACCACGAAGGCGTTCTGCAGAACAGAACCCATCACTTCTTTACCCTGGAGACGAGATTTGAAAGTGGAGACTTGCTTCGAATCGATAACCACAGGACGCTGGAGCGTCTGGACAGGCGATTTGAGATCCGGCCCGGGCTGTTCATACCTGCAGGAACATACCGGGGCAGGGACGTTTCTTTGCAGTTGGATCTGAACTCAAGAAGGAAAGTCGCGGGACAGTTGGGCTTCGCCCAGGAGAGCGGGTTCTACCGGGGCAGCCGGATTTCTTTTGATGTCAACCCTCGCTTTCGCTTGTCGGAGCAGCTCTCGTTCGACGCCGGGTACGGTTTTAACGATGTTCAATTGCCCCAGGGTGATTTTCGCGCCAACCTGCTCAACAGCGTGATCAACTATTCATTAAACAACCGGTGGCTTGCCAGCACCATGATTCAGTACAACAGTGCCGACAAGCTGTTCAATCTGAATTTCCGGCTCAATCATATTTTCAGATCGAGCGACAATGTTTTCCTCGTGTATAATGAAAGCAGAAGCCGGAGCGATGTACAAGGCAGGCGGACGGACAGATCTATTCTGGTCAAGGTGACTTATTCGTTCGACTTTTAGTTCCTGAACGCGCAGACTCTGCGCCCCGGGTGTAGCAAGGTGGTAACTTCTTTTTTTGCAAAGATCTTGTCGCCGAACCTGCCGTCTCTGCGAAGACTCTGCGATCTCTGCGTCTCTGCGTTGCTCGTCACCCTTGTTCAACGCAGAGTCGCAGAGATCGCGGAGAAGTCGCAGAGATGGCGATCTTGGGCTTACCTGACACGGGAGCGCTCTGGGCTGAAGCGCTGAGAGGAGAAAAAATGAACAAGAAGTGCAGGCA
>JACQGG010000099.1 GCA_016199665.1 Acidobacteriota bacterium
GCGCGTGTCGCATGGCTTGACGACGCTTCCCCTTTTATGCGGACTCTTGAATTTCTTGAAAGCCCAGGATCGACGGAACTCAGGAATTTGCAGCGACCCTGCTTTCCCTGCCCGCGGGCGAGTCTGCTTGATATCAAAACGGTTCTTCAAGGAATTTTGGAATTTCCAATTTTCGAGCTTCCGGACTGCCTCCTTTTCCAGCTCTTGCTCCCTTGGCGGTAAGTCTCCGACGCCCCGGTTGCGCAACTCGGCAAACCGCACCTTGCCTCCTTCCCACTGCTTCCAGATCGCCGACGGCAGCCTGCGCATGGTCCACTCCTCAAGGTTCCAAAGCGCCGTGGGGGTTTGACACTTCCCGAAGTAACCGATCCAGCCCCGAAGATAGCGGGCTAGCCCCGAACCAGCCTAAGTCCGCCACGGAACTGCGCGCGCAAGCGCGCGGTGCGCTTAACTCATTGAAATGCCGCTCGCTTCCAGGTCGTGGTTCAATAACGAACTTGGCTAAAGTGGGCTAAAGTAAAGGGCGCCGGGCCGAATCCCCTTCAGGCATCTGTCGGGAACTCGGCACGGCGCCTCTAGGAGGTGAATGGGTTATTCAAATCATTAAACGTAAACCGTCCCGGAATGGTTCCATGATTGCGCAATAATTTTGAGAGAATTTTTTCGCAAGAACCGCCGGCTGAGGGTTGGGTCTCCTGGAGGAGATGACCTATGTCCCGCCGTTACCTGCTGCTGGCAGCCGTGGGAGGACAACCCCGATTCTTTTCCTTGCGCACCGATGCAGCCCCGGAAAACCTTGAGGCGACAGGATATCGGCTGCTCAAGAGCCGGCAACGGCGCGTTCAGGTTGTCATGGTACTGGAGGCCGCCGCTTGTTCCCGGCCTGCTATTCTACAGTCCGCAGGCTGTTTGAAGCGGCAGGCCCCCGCCGGCTCCCCACCCTAAAGCGAGCCCCTGCATGGAGTTCTCGACGTGGAATTTCATCCGCAGGCCCGCTCCGGCCGGGCCAACCCGCCGCGGCAGGAAGAGGGCCATCGCCAGAAAGAGGAGCAGCAGCGCGAGGGCAAGTATCAGAAGCACGACTCGGGTCATGTTGTGGTCGAAAGATTCCCTGAGAAATGCGCCCTGGAAGGGTACGATGCGTCCGTCGACTCCCCACGCGGATAAGATGCAACGCCCTCACGGACGGCGCGCTGGCTGACCCGCTTCCATCAAAGACAAAGAGGGATCCGGAGAGCTCTGCGGTCCCTGGCGCCCCCGGTCTGTCCTCAGTCGGATGTCTTCAGCAGCAGGACCGGAACGCTGACGCTATGGCGCACGGCGCGGGCGACGCTTCCAAAAAACCAGTCTTTCACAAGGCCGTGGCCGTGGGTGCTCATGGCAATCAGGTCGACCTGCCGGTCCTTCACCAGGCGGATGATTTCGTCGGCCGGCTCGCCATGCGCCAGATGGTAGTCGACCTCAAATCCCTTGGCGCGAAGGTCTGCGCACACCTGCTCCAAATAAGCGCGGTCGCTCTTCATCTCCTCCGATTCGCGCAGCACCAGCCGGTCATAGTTCCGCGCCACCCAGCCGTCGGCGACATGCATGAGGAGCAGCCGCGATCCGTGAACTCGCGCCAGGTTTTCAATGTGCCGCAAAATCGTTTTATCAGCGCTCGAATTTTCCAACGGCAAGAGGATCGTTCGGTACATATTTGCCTTTTACACCACCCGCCGGACGCCGCCGCGCTCCTTGTGTGCCTGCGGCACTTCCGCTGGCGCGTGCGTTAGGGTCTGTTAAAAACCCTTAGCCTGCAAAAACCGTCCAGAGCAGGTAACCGTTCAAACTGACGATGGCCGCGGCGATCAGCCAGGCGCAGCAGCGCAGCCAGACCGGCGCCACCAACTCTCCCATCTTCTCCCTCTGGCCGGTGAACTGTACCAACGGAATGACTGCAAACGATAGCTGAAGACTCAAGATCACCTGGCTGAGAACAAGCAGCCTGCCCGTGCCCCGCTCACCATAAAGAGCAGCCACGATGACCGCCGGGACAATGGCAATAAGGCGCGTGATCAAGCGCCGCAGCCAGGGACGGAGCCGGATGTTGAGGAACCCTTCCATTACAATCTGGCCCGCCAGCGTGCCGGTCAGGGTTGAATTCTGTCCCGACGCCAGCAGCGCGACTGCGAAAAGGACGCTGGCGGCGGAAACGCCCAGGACCGGCGACAGCAGCCGGTGTGCGTCTTCAATGTCAGCGACATTCCCGTAGCTGGTGCCATGGAACGTCGCAGCGGAGACAATCAGGATGGCGGCGTTGATAAACAACGCCAGAGCCAGAGCCACCGTGGAGTCAATCGTTGCAAACGTGAGCGCTTCCCTCCGGCTCGCCACCGTGTCCAGGTACTTGCGCGTCTGCACCACGGAGGAATGCAGGTAGAGGTTATGCGGCATCACCGTGGCGCCCAGAATGCCGATGGCGATGTAGAGCATGTCGGCGTTGTGCAGTATCTCAGCCGACGGAATGAAGCCGAGAAAGAGTTGCTTCCACTCCGGCCGCGACCAGACAATTTCAGCACTGAAACAGATCGCTATGATTCCGATCATGGAAATGACCAGGGCCTCGATTCGCCGAAAGCCGCGGTTTTGCAGGTAAAGCACGATCAGCAC
>JACQGG010000097.1 GCA_016199665.1 Acidobacteriota bacterium
GGATGGAGCCGCGTCGCTCGTTCCTGACGATCTTTCCCTGTGGGTCCTTGAAGATGACGTTGCCGACGGGTTCCAGGCAGCGCATAAGGTTCTGCCGCCCGTGCTTCCTGAGCCCTTCGGCGACCTCCAGCAGAGGGTATTCGCCTTCCCCGTAGACGATAAAGTCGTAGCAGTCGGCCATCTGGTAGGTATCTTCCTGCGTCGAGTCGAAGTGGGCTCCGCCCAGCGCGACGACCATCTCCGGACGCAGGCTCTTGAGCCGGGCGCAAGCTTGCAGGGCCGTGACGAGCTGCGGGGTCATGGCGCTGAACCCGACCATATCCGGGCTGCCCGCCAGAATGCGCTCGACGGTCTCCTCCACGGTCAGTCCCTCAATTTCGGCGTCGATCACCTCGACGTCAAACCCGTTCTCCTTCAAAACAGCGGCAATGTAGAGGACCCCAAGCGGCTGCAGGCCGTATTTAGGCCTGTGGCCGGGGACAAGAGACGGATAGCAAAGGGTGATCTTCATAGCATCAAACGATAGAGCACGGCCTGTTAAGTCGAATCGGCCAAGGCAAACAAAACCCCAAACCCCGCATAGTATACCCGTATTGGCAGGTTACCGCCAACAATCGCCGCCGGTAAGAAATTCTCGTCTGCTCCGGGCTGAGTCGCGCGCGAGGGGGAGGGCGGCGCCCCATGATGCTTCACCTCCGAAATTTCCTTCCTTCCTTCACCTCCGCCACGATACAATTTTCCGGCAGTTAAGTTCGGATGAGTCCGCCATCGAGGAGTGAAGGGAGTGATGACGCAACTGGAGGAGCAGAGATGAAAAATGATGCAATTTACGTGCGGGCTTTGACGACAAGCGATCTTGCGTCCGTGAGCGAGATTGACGCGACGATCACCGGTCGAGAACGCAAGGACCTCTGGGCCAAGCGGTTTGACGCGTACGAGGTGGGCATTCGCCCCCCTTGGGCCTGTCTGGTGGCGGAATTCCGCGGTCGCATCGTCGGGTTCTTGTTCGGCTGGGCGAGTGGTTGGGAATTCGGCATTCCCGGCCAGGTCGGGTGGATCGACATTATCGGGGTAGACCCGATGCATCGGGGCAAGGACGTGGGACGGGCCCTGGTCAACTCTTTCATTGAGAACGCACAGCAACGCCGGGGGATTGAGCAGGTCTTTACGCTGGTCGATCCGAACGATCCGGGGATCAACGGTTTTTTTTCATCCCTTGGATTTGTGGCCGGCAACATGAGGCAATTGCAGAAGCGCATCGCCTCCTGAGGATGTTTTGCCCGGTGGCAGCGTGCCCGCAGCAGATCATGATGACGGGCGGGCATTCCCTGAGAAACGAAGACAGCCGCCGGGCCGGGCGGCACGAGATTTGGTAGGCGCAGGCATCGATGGCGATTGCGCTCCCTAAGAACGTGTGAACAAACTCCGAGCCGCGACCGTGAGGGAGCGGACCCTCGACGAGAGTCCGCTGAGTCCGTTTGCGAAAATTGACAATATCTGGAAGAGGTTCTAAGATTCATCTCCACAATTGCGAACGATCCAAGGGCTTTTGAGTCACCCTGAGTTTTTCAGTCACCCTGACTCGAGGAGGTAGAAGTGACGCTTACCACAATCCCCATTACCCACTTTTCACGGCTGTTTTTAGTGTTCATCCTGTCAGCGGCTGGTTTCGGCGGCGGATTTGTACAGGCCCAGGGCGACATCCCGGCGCAGGTCCTGGCCTATGCCGATATGGTTCTGTACAATGGGAAGATTCTGACGGCGGATGAAGGATTCACGGTTGCCCGGGCGGTGGCGGTTCGCGACGGGAAAATTCTGGCTATCGGGGACACAGACCTGATTCTGAAGATGGCCGGGCCGAAGACCACGCGAATCAACCTGGAGGGCAAGACAGTGACCCCGGGTTTTATCGATGTCCACTCAAACGGGGCCCAGGGAAGCCACGGCCCCTCGGGCCCGAACTGGTTCCCGTATTATACCCAGATCCGCTTTGACAAGGTGGACGACGGTCTCAGAATGATCAAAGCGGCGGTGGAGAAGGCGCCGCCCGGAGAATGGGTTTTCGTCAATCCTTTCCGGACCGCGGCGGCCTACCAACTCACCCAGGAAATGCTGGATCAGATCGCTCCCAACCATTTGCTGCTGGTGAACCTGGACAACGCCATTGGACTGATGAACAGCAAGGCCCTGAGTTATATTCCCGACGACGCCAAGTCAGGGCTTTTCAGGGACAAGGATGGAAAACCGACCGGGAAAATCGGAGGCTTTGCCTATGGTGTTCTAACCTACGAGATCCTCCCGTACCCGCAGGGGGAATGGCTGGAGGAGATGATCCAGAAGGAAAAAAGGAGAGTGGCGGCGATCCACCGGATGGGGGTGACTTCTTTGGGAGCCCGAATGAGTGGGCTGGCGCTGACGATCGTTCGCGAGCTTCAGAGGCGCGGAGACGTCCCCATGCGCATCCGTGTCAGCACCGAGATGAGCCGGCTCAACCCCCACACGGAAAGATATCTCAAGCGCATGGGCAATCTTAACGGTGTCGGGAACGAATGGTTTAAGATTTCGGGGATGGCATTCGGCGCCATGGACAGCACGGCTGGAAATGCCGGACACTGGACGCGAACACCCATGCGCAACACGGAGCCATGGTATGCCTATGGACCTTATGGTCACGACAAGTGGAAGGAGAGCGCGGCGGGCGCTGAGAACTGGCAGGAAAACAGCGATTATCGCAACGCCTACCTGGCCGGCAAGTATGGCTGGAACATGACTGACGTTCACGCCCAGGGCGACGGCGCCGTGGAGCTGGCGCTGGAAATCTGGGACAAGATCAACAAGGAGACGCCCATTCGAGGGAAAGCCTTCGGGATCGTCCATGGGACCATGCGCCCCCCGGATCTGGCAAAGCGGCTTGCCGGTTACGATGCCGTCCTGTCGATGGCGCCCGACTACCTTTTTCGCGGCCCGCGCAATGTGGAATACCTTGAAAAGCAGTATGGAGCGGATGCCGTGGCCGGTTATTCGCCGCTTCGAGACCTGATTGACGTCGGGCTTAAGCCGGTTCTTGAGGTGACCAATACCGGCGTGATGAGGGAGGAACTGGACGGCCAGCCGACGCCGGATACCAAGCTTCTGGACAATCCGGCCCTCTACATGGAGGCCATGGAGGTTTTTGTTACGCGAAAAAACCTGACGACCGGAAAGGTCTGGGGCCAGGGGCAACGCATCGGCCGGGACGAAGCGCTGAAAATGGCGACGGCCTGGGCGGCGCGCTTCTATAACGATGGAGAGGTTATGGGAACGATCGAACCGGGCAAACTGGCGGACCTGGTGATTTTGGGAGGAGATTACATGACCGTCCCGGAGGAGCAGATTTCCGACCTTCCCGTCCTGAAAGTCGTCGTGGGAGGCAAAGTAACCTACGAGAAGCCGGCGAACTGAGCCCCGGGACGTCCCGGGAAGAAAACGCTTTTCCGCTGCCTGCTTTTGGGCGCCGGAACTGCACCGCGGCACGGCTTGTGTTGTGGGGAATTTTGGAAACTCAGCGAACGCCTTCGAGCCGTCCTGAAATCGAAGTGTTCGCCGACGGGCCGGTTTCAGGGCATCGCCGGCGGCGGGTTACGGGGCCTTGATGACGTTTTCTGCCTGGGGACCTCGGGGACCCTGGGTGATCTCGAACTCCACCATCTGACCCTCCTTCAAGGTCTTGTATCCCTCCTCCTTGATCGAAGAGTAGTGTACGAAAACGTCGCGGCCGCCCGGCTCATGCTCGATAAACCCGTAGCCTTTGGCATTGTTGAACCACTTGACCTTGCCTGTTGCCTTCATCTTGCCTCCTGGTTAACTGGAGGGGCCAGCGTTCCCCGAAACAGTACACATCCGCAGCCTCCGAAAGATCTTGCTCTGGTTGTTCAGTAGGACTCAGAGAAATGTGCCGCTGGATTAATGCTAAACCCACCTCAAAAAGGAAAATCTGGCGCGACTTTTAGCTGAATCGAAAATTGATGTCAAGCGAATTTTGCATGCTGTACGTGACCGGTTTTCTTCAATACAATTATCCCCTTCAGGAGTGACACATGTCCAGACGTGCGTTAGTCAGCGTATCCAACAAGAGCGACCTGGCTCCTTTTGTCAGCCGGCTGGTTTCGTGCGGCTATGAAATTCTGTCGACCGGCGGCACGGCCCGGATTCTGCGCGACAGCGGGATTCCGGTCGTTGACGTATCTCAGGTGACCGGTTTCCCGGAGATTTTCAGCGGGAGAGTCAAGACGCTGCACCCCAAGATCCATGGCGGGCTGCTGGCGAGGCGGGATCACAAGGAGGATCAGCAGCAGGCGCGCGACCAGCAGATTGAAATGATTGATCTGGCCGTCGTCAACCTTTATCCGTTTCGGGAAACGGTGGCGCGTCCTGAAGCAACCCTTGAAGACGCCATTGAAAACATAGACATCGGGGGGCCGAGCATGATCCGGTCTGCCGCCAAGAATTTCCGGTTTGTGACGGTCGTGGTGGATCCGGTCGACTACAACTGGGTTGCAAAAGAGCTGGAGTCCGACGGGGGGGTGGCCGAACCTCAACGATTTCATCTGGCGTGCAAGGCGTTCGCCCATACCGCCGACTACGACGCGCATATCGCGAATTATCTGTTTGGCTGCGGCAGCGGCCAGGGGAGTGCGGGGGATGAACTGCCGCGGCTGCTGACCTTGCAGGCCGACAAAGTGATGGATTTGCGGTATGGCGAGAATCCGCACCAGCGGGCCGCACTGTATCGTCACAAGGGCGGCGCGGGCCGCGCGACTGTGGCCGGCGCCGAGCAGTTGCAGGGCAAAGAGCTCTCTTTCAATAACTACCTCGACCTGGAAGCAGCCTGGCGGCTGGTACAGGAATTCGACAATCCGGTTTGTGCCATCATCAAGCACAACAATCCGTGCGGAGTCGGCGAAGCGGGCACGCTGGTGGAGTCTTACCGCTGCGCGCTGGCGACCGACCTCGTTTCCGCGTTTGGCTCGGTGATCAGCTTCAACCGCGAGGTGGATTCCGCCACGGCGGACGAGCTTTCCAAGCTGTTTGTCGAAGCCATCATCGCGCCCGGATACTCCGAGGAAGCCCGCCGCCGCCTTGGCGGGAAAAAGAATCTGCGGCTGATGCGAATCGAACCTTCCAGAGCAAGAGCGTTTCCCTGGGACATCAAGTCCATTCAGGGCGGGCTTCTGGCGCAGGACTGGGATCGTTTCTACCTGACGGAGAAGGATCTCAAGGTCGTGTCGCACCGCAGTCCGAGTTCCCGGGAAATGGAAGACATGCTCTTTGCGTGGCGTGTCTGCAAGCATGTCAAATCCAACGCAATTGTCTTTGCCACGGGCGGGCGGACTCTGGGAATCGGCGCCGGGCAGATGAGCCGAGTGGACAGCGTGCGGCTGGCTTCCCAGAAGGCCACCGGTCCCCTGCAGGGAGCGGTGATGGCGTCGGATGCCTTCTTTCCGTTCCGTGACGGCCTGGACGAAGCCGCGCGGGCGGGCATTGTGGCCGCCATCGAGCCGGGAGGCTCGGTGCGTGACGAGGAGGTCATCCGGGCGGCCGACGAACACAACATGGCCCTTGTCTTCACCGGGATTCGGCACTTCCGTCATTGAAATGGAAGAAATCGCCATTCTCGGAGGCGGAAGTTGGGGCACGGCCCTGGCAATCTTGCTCAGCCGCAACGGCCACCGGGTGACGCTTTGGACCCGGCGGCCGGAGCACGCGGAGGAGCTGCGGCGCAATCATGCCAATCTGCGGTATCTCCCTGACTTTGAGCTGCCGCGCGACATCCGGATCACCTCGGATTCTGAGGAAGCGTTGCGTCCGGGCCGGCTGGTGGTCAGCGCTATTCCGTCACCGCATCTTCGCGCGACGCTGGCTGAATTAGGAAAGTCTGCGGCTTCAGAGGTTTGCTGGGTCAGCGCCACCAAGGGGATCGAGGTGGACACTTTCAAGCGGATGTCGGAAGTAGTCCGGGACGCCATCGGCGCGGCCGCAAGCATCGTAGCTCTGAGCGGCCCTTCTTTCGCCATAGAATCTGTCAGGGGCGACCCGACGGCCGTGGTGGCTTCAAGCGACGATCCTTCTGCGGCGACGCGAGTGCAGAGGGTCTTCTCGTCCCGGCAGTTTCGCGTCTATACCAACAGCGATATGATCGGCACTGAAATCGGAGGCGCAGTCAAGAATGTGATCGCCATCGCCTCCGGGGTCGTCTCCGGGCTTGGTTTCGGGTCCAACACCACCGCGGGCCTGATCACGCGGGGACTGGCCGAAATCGGCCGTATGGTAGTATCCATGGGCGGCCGCAGGGAGACCGTCGGGGGCTTGGCGGGATTGGGAGATCTGGTTTTAACCTGCACGGGCTCTCTGAGTCGCAATCGCTCGGCGGGATTTCACCTGGCCCAGGGGCGGACGCTGGAGGAGATACAGAACTCAACCCCCATGATTGCCGAAGGCATCCCGACCGCCAAGGCGACTTTGCAACTGGCCGGGAAGTTCGGCGTGGAAATGCCGATTACCGAACAAATGCATCAGGTGCTTTATGCGGGGAAGCCGCCACAGCAGGCAATTTCGGACTTGATGGAGCGGCGGTTGAAGGAAGAATACTAAGGTCTCGATTTATCAATAACCCATGCTGCTTGCAATTGACATCGGCAATACCAGCACCGTCCTGGGAGTGTTTGACGGAGAGCGGCTGCTGTGCTGCTGGCGCCTGGCGACCGAGCGGGACCGCACTGCGGACGAATATGGGATCCTCTGCCGTAACCTTTTTTCTCTCTGGAATCTGGACCGGAACCGGATCGAGGCGATTGTCGTGTCATCGGTGGTTCCTCCCGTCAATGCCCGGATCCGTGAAATGTCGCGCCAGTACTTCGAGCTGGCTCCGTTTTTTGTCGATCCGGCCGCGCAGGACCTGATCCCCGTCCGTTATCAGCCGGTCACCGACGTGGGCGCGGATCGGATTGTGAATGCCGTAGCCGCCGTAGAACTTTATGGCAAGCCTGCGATTGTCCTTGACCTCGGAACGGCCACGACATTCGATGTCATTTCGCCGCAGGGAGACTACCTGGGGGGCGTCATTGCGCCGGGCCTCGGCATCTCGGCCGAAGCGTTGTTTACCCGGGCCGCCCGGCTGCCCCGCGTCGAGATCCGGCGCCCGGAGAACGTGATCGGCGCATCCACGGTGGAAAGCATGCAGTCAGGGCTCTTCTACGGATACCTTTCGCTGGTGACCGGGCTGTTGAGTCTGATCCGCCGGCAACTGCCCGCGGCGACCGTTATCGCCACCGGCGGGTATGCGGACAGCCTGTGCCCGGAACTTTCCGACCTGCACCATTTCGATCCGAATCTCACGCTGAAGGGACTCCGGATCTTCTACGATCGCTGCTTTCGCAAGGGCGCAAAGTCAGGTTGAGGCGAATCCCTCACGCCGGACCGGCCGCTGGGGAGCCGTGAGTTTTGAGAATCGTTCGACCGGCATCAGCCCGGAGGCCGCGATCCGCGATCCGTGATCTGCGATTTGCGATCCACGATCCCTGATCCCTGATCCCTGATCCGGCGCTAAGCCACTGTTTCAATGAACTACCGCTATTACAACTACTTCACCGAGATTGAAGAATACTTCGTCTCCAAGCGCGGCAAGCATATGCTGGTATCGCCGCTGGACTGGAGCCTGATGGAAAGCTGGAAGCAGGTTGGCATTCCGCTGCACGTTGTCTTGCGCGGGATGGATCGCGCATTCCAGAAGCATGAGGCGCATGCATCCGGCCGGCGCATCAATTCCATTTTCTACTGCCAGCCCGCCGTGATGGAGTGCTTCGACGAGTATCAGCAGGCCAGGATTGGAGAAGCGGGCGATGATGCCGTCGACGATCAAGCCGGTTCCGAGAAGTTGGCGCTTGCCATCCGGAAGCTGCAACAGCAACTGGGAGAAGTGTCGGGCGGATTTCCCGATCAGGAAGCCGTCCGGCGAACGCGGCAGATGCTGGCGGATCTCCTGACCGAGATTGTCACCGGCAAACCTCCGGTGGTGGCCGCAGTGGAAGAAACGCTGCAAGTCTGTGACTCCATTTTGGTGGAAGGCACGCGGCGCCATCTCACGCCGGAGCGCCTGGAGGCCTTCCAAAAAGAAGCAAAGCAGGAGTTAAAAATATACAAGAGGAGAGTCACAGCCGAAATGTATGCCCGGATTCGGGAGAACTTTGTAAAGCGCAGGATTCGCGAAGAATCCGGCATCCCGGAATTTACGCTGTTTTTCCTGAGTTAGCCCGAGTCCGTTACAGAGCCGCACGCGTAAAGAAGCGGCGTGCCAATCGAGGTGCTAAGCTTTCTCTGCGTTCTCCGCGTCTCTGCGTTGAGATCCGTCGGTCTATTAAGGCCACAGGTGCACGGCGGTTGCTTCACGGCTCGACCGGCTACGCGTCCGGTTGCATTTTCGGACGTCAGGCCGACGGTTTGGACAACCCGCCCTCACACACCGTCTGCGCCGTCATGCCGCCGCGTTGTTGGTTTGGGAAGGGGCGAAGCCGCACGGGATCTTTCCTTCCAGCGGGAGCAGAGGGTGCAGATTTGGTGCTGGCTGACTTGTGCGCGAATGGCTTATAATGAAGTTTTCGACAAAGTTAAAGGGAGGAGACAATGTCGTATCCTGAAATGATGATCAAGCC